>JAXIOX010000137.1:0-5124 GCA_045403275.1 Burkholderiales bacterium
TTCTTCGTGTCTTCGTGCCTTCGTGGTAAGAATGTTCCTGGATTTTCTACTTTGCGACCGGGTGATTGGCGAGAGCTTCGAGAGCCTTGACCATCGCGGAGTGATCCCACTTGCCGCCACCCTGCGCCTGGCAGGCGCTGAACAGTTCCTGCGCGGTGGCGGTGTTGGGCAGGCTCATCTTGAGCGCACGCGCGGAGGCGAGCGCGAGGTTCAGGTCCTTCTGGTGCAACTCGATGCGGAAGCCCGGATCGAAGGTGCGCTTGATCATGCGCTCGCCGTGCACTTCCAGCACCCGCGAGGACGCGAATCCGCCCATCAGCGCTTGGCGCACCTTGCCGGGATCCACGCCGGCCTTGGAGGCGAGTAGCAGCGCTTCGGCCACCGCTGCGATGTTGAGCGCGACGATGATCTGGTTGCAGACCTTGCAGGTCTGACCGGCGCCGACGTCGCCGACCAGGGTGATGTTCTTGCCCATCAGCTCGAACAGGGGCTTGACCTTGGCGAAAACGGTTTCGTTGCCGCCAACCATGATGGTGAGCGTCGCGTTCTTGGCGCCGACCTCGCCGCCGGACACCGGGGCGTCCATGTACTCGGCGCCGGCCTTGCGGATGCGCTCGGCGAAGGCCTTGGTTTCGATCGGTGAAATCGAGCTCATGTCCACCACGATCTTGCCGGCGAAAAGCCCTTCGGCGACGCCGTCCCTGCCGAACAGCGCCTTTTCCACGTCCGGCGTGTCCGGAACCATGATGATGATGATCTCGGCTTTCTGCGCCACTTCCTTCGCGGTCGCGCAGGCCTTGCCGCCCGCCGCGGTCAATTCGGGCGCCACGCCGCCGCGGCTATACAAGTACAGCGTGTGTCCGCCCTTGATGAGATTGGCCGCCATGGGCTTGCCCATGATGCCCAGACCGATGAATCCTACGTTGCTCATTTTTCTCTCCAAGTCAAAAAAACCTCACCGCAAAGGCGCAAAGGCGCAGAGGAAACGCAGAGAAAACCGGACTATGCGTGTCAAAATGCGTGAGGATTCCGATTTTGCCGCCACCCGATAGATAATTCGCGGTGTCGCGACTATCCACTTCTTATCTTGCCTTTTCACAACAAGTTGTTTTGCTTTCCTTTGCGTTTCCTCTGCGCCTTTGCGCCTCTGCGGTTAATGGGGTTGCAGTAAGTCAAACATAAGGTTTGAGCCAGCCGAGGCCGGCTTCGGTGTTGCCGGCCGGCCGGTACTCGCAGCCGATCCAGCCCTTGTAGCCGATCCGGTCGAAGAAGCCGAACAGGAACGGATAGTTGATTTCGCCGGTGCCCGGCTCGTGGCGCCCCGGGGTGTCGGCGAGCTGCATGTGCGCGATCTTCGCCAGGTTCTTCTCGACAGTCGGCGCCAGATCGCCTTCCATGATCTGCATGTGATAGATGTCGTACTGGAAGTACAGATTCGGCACACTGGCGTAATGCATGAAGTCGAACGCCTGGCGCGAGTAGTTCAGGTAGAAGCCGGGGATGTCGCGGGTGTTGATGGCCTCGATCAGCAGCTTCATGTTGTGCTTCGCCAGTTCCCCGCCCGCGAACTGCAGGTTGGCGATGTAGGTCGCGCGCATGGCCTCATCGCTGACCCCGCGCGGCTTGAGCCCGGCCATGCAGTGGATCTGCCTGCAGCCGAGCGCCCTGGCGTACTCGACCGCCCTGCCGATGTTCTCCTGGAACTGGCCGACCTTTGACGGATCGCAGGCCAGTCCCCGGTCGCCAGCCGCCCAGTCGCCGGGCGGCATGTTGAACAGGATCATCTGCAGCTTGTGCTTGTCGAGCTGCTCCTTGATCTGCGCGGCCGGAAATTCGTAAGGGAACAGGAATTCGACCCCGCGAAATCCGGCCCTCGCGGCGGCGCCGAAACGTTCCAAAAACGGCACCTCGTTGAACATCATGGAGAGGTTGGCATTGAACTGCGGCATGGGTCCTCCCGGGACTTTTTTTGGAATGAGTCGTCGGCAGCGGCAATTATAGCCGCGCGCAGGGCGTGCGCCCGCGCGCGGCTATAATCTAGTGGACAGATGGCCCTGAAACGAGATCATCGATGAAATTCAAGGGAACCGATACGTACGTCGCCACCGAGGACCTGATGATGGCGGTGAACGCCGCCGTCACGCTGGAGCGCCCGTTGCTGATCAAGGGCGAGCCGGGCACCGGCAAGACGATGCTGGCGATCGAGATGGCGAAGGCGCTGGAACGGCCGCTGTACCAGTGGCACGTCAAGTCCACCTCCAAGGCGCAGCAGGGACTGTACGAATACGACGCGGTGTCCCGGTTGCGCGATTCCCAACTCGGCGACGGGCGCGTGCACGACATCGCCAACTACATCGTCAGGGGACCTCTGTGGGACGCCTTCGAGTCAGACCGTCCCGCGGTGCTGCTGATCGACGAGGTGGACAAGGCCGACATCGAGTTCCCCAACGACCTGCTGCGCGAGCTCGACCGCATGGAGTTCTACGTCTATGAGACCCAGAAGCTGATCAAGGCCAGGCACCGGCCGGCGATCCTCATAACCAGTAACAACGAGAAGGAACTTCCAGACGCATTTCTGCGCCGCTGCTTTTTCCACTACATCAAGTTTCCGGACAAGAAAATCATGGAACGCATCGTCGACGTGCACTTCCCGAACCTCAAGAAGTCGCTGCTGCGCGAGGCGCTGGAAGTGTTCTTCGAGATCCGTGAAGTGCCCGGACTGAAGAAGAAACCGTCCACGTCCGAGCTGCTGGACTGGCTGAAGCTGCTGATGGCCGAGGACATCTCCCCCGAGACCTTGCGCGGCCAGGACCAGGCCAAGATCATCCCGCCTCTCGCCGGCGCGCTGCTCAAGAACGAGCAGGACGTACACCTCTTCGAACGGCTGGTCTTCATGTCCCGCCGTGCGCGTTAGTGCGAAACGCGATCAACGCAAAGGACGCAAAGGACGCAAAGGTACGCAAGGGAAGTCAAGACGGGAACGGGAGTGAGTACGACAGGTTCTTTCGGGAGCTACGCAAAATTGGTGCGAGGTCGGTCATCGTAAAGTCAAAGCCATTTTTCTATCATTTTCCGTTTTCCTTCGCGTACCTTTGCGTCCTTTGCGTTGAAAGAGGTTGACCTTGCTCACGGATTTCTTTCTGAAGCTGCGGGAAGGCGGGGTGCCGGTTTCGGTGAACGAGTACCTGACCTTGATGAAGGCGCTCGCCAGGCACGTCACGTCCGGCAGCCTCGACGAGTTCTACTATCTCGCGCGTACTTGCCTGGTGAAGGACGAGTCGAATTACGACAAGTTCGACCGCGTCTTCGGTGCCTACTTCAGGGGTATCACCGCGACGCCGCAGGGAATAACGGCGCAAATTCCTGAGGAATGGCTGCGCCGGCAGGCGGAATTGCTGCTCTCGGACGAGGAAAAGAGCCTGATCGCGTCGCTCGGGGGCTGGGAGAAGCTCATGGAGACGCTGAAAAAGCGTCTCGAGGAGCAGAAAGGCCGCCACCAGGGCGGCTCGAAGTGGATTGGTACCGGCGGCACCTCGCCGTTCGGCGCCCATGGCTACAACCCCGAGGGCATTCGCATTGGGCAGGAAGAGGCGCGCAACCGCCGCGCGGTGAAGGTCTGGGACCAGCGCGAGTACCGCAATCTCGACGATTCGGTCGAACTGGGCACGCGCAACATCAAGGTCGCGCTCAAGCGCCTGCGCAAGTTCGCCCGCGAGGGCGCGGCTGAGGAACTGGATCTGGACGACACCATCCGCTCGACCGCCAAGAACGCCGGCTGGCTAGACATTAAGATGGTGCCGGAGCGTCACAACTCGGTGAAGGTGCTGCTGTTCCTGGACGTAGGCGGGACGATGGAGGACTACGTCACGGTCTGCGAGGAGCTGTTTTCGGCGGCACGCGCCGAGTTCAAGTACCTCGAGTACTTCTACTTCCACAACTTCCTCTATGAATCGGTGTGGCGCAACAATCGCAGGCGCAACAGCGAGCGCACGCCGACTTTCGACGTGCTGCACAAGTACGCCCACGACTACAAGCTGATTTTCGTGGGCGATGCAACCATGAGTCCGTACGAGATCGCCTACCCGGGCGGCAGCATCGAGCACAACAACGAGGAAGCGGGGGCGGCGTGGCTGAACCGCATGCTGGACGTCTATCACCATGCGGTGTGGCTCAACCCCACGTCGGAAGCGCGCTGGGGCTACTACGAATCGATCGGCATGGTCCGGCAGCTGATGGCCGAGCGGATGTTCCCGCTTACGCTCGACGGGCTCGACCGCGCGATGCGCGTGCTCGTGCGCTAGTGGCAGCCTTGCGGAATTTCGTCATTGTCGGCGCGACGTCGCGTCAAGGTTTTGTCCGGCGCTCATCTGCAATTGGAGGCGTTACCTTGAGCACTTCGTCCACCGTCGTCACGCCGGCGGCGACTTTCAGCGCGCCGGCGATTCGCAGCGGTTTCATGCCATCGCGGGACGCCTGCTCGCGTATCAGCGCAGCATCGGTTTCAGCCGTGATGAGCGGCCGCTGTCCCTCTGTCATAAGCAGAATTTCGTAAATGCCAATCCGGCCCGCGTAACCCGTCATCCGGCACTCCAGGCAGCCCTTGGCGTTGTAAACCCGCTTCGGCTTTTCGGATTGCCACGGCGCGATCAGCATGTTCCAGGTGCTGTCGTCGATCGTGCCGGCTTCGCGGCAGAGGGGACAGAGCGTGCGCACCAGCCGTTGCGCCATCACCGCCAGGATGGTGGTGTGAAGCAGGTAAGGCGGCACGCCGATGTCGAGCAGTCGGGTAAGCGCCGAGGGCGCGTCGTTGGTGTGCAGCGTGGAAAACACCAGATGGCCGGTGAGCGCGGCCTGGATCGCCATATCCGCGGTTTCCTTGTCGCGGATCTCGCCGACCATGATGATATCCGGGTCCTGGCGCATGAGCGTGCGCACCCCGGTGGCAAATTCGAGTCCGATGCCGTGTTGCACCTGCATCTGGTTGAAATGCGGTTCAACCATCTCGATCGGGTCTTCGATGGTGCAGACGTTGACCTCCGGCGTTGCAACCTGCTTTAGCGTGGAGTACAGCGTGGTGGTCTTGCCGGAGCCGGTCGGCCCGATTACCAGCACGATGCCGTGAGG
>JAXIOX010000170.1:0-4503 GCA_045403275.1 Burkholderiales bacterium
CGACGTTCTTCACGCCGAACTCTTCCTCGTACTTCTTGGCCGCCGCTTGCGCGTTCGCGCCCCACCAGCGCGGCAAATACTTGACGATCAGGATGATGCCGACGGTACCCCAGATGTAGCTGATGCCGTAGGAGACAGCAATCATGCCGGTGGCCGCCTCCTGCGTCATGCCTTCCGGCAACTTCACCACACCATCGATGATCGCCTGTTCGGCCGAACCGATCGCCGCCGACATGGTCTGGCTGCCGGCGAGGAGGCCGCCGGCGCTGCCTACTGGCAGGTCGAGCATCATGACTCCCAGGACGACGATCGCCAGACCCACCAGCGGCGCAATGACCGCCAGGATGGTGAAGCGCATGCCGTCTTTTCCCAGACTGTTGATGAACGACGGCCCGACACGCAGCCCGACTCCATACATGAACAGGTAGTAAAACAGCGACTTCACGAAATTATCGAGTTGCAGCTTTATGCCGTAGGTCGAGGCCCAGATCGAGAGAGCCGCGCCAACGATCACCGCACCGGCGACCATGCCGAGACCGTAACCCTTGATAGTCCCTCGGCCGATGGCCACGGCGAGACCGACGGTGAAAAACAGCAATACGTAAGGGTAAGCCTTCAGGAATCCGAAGAACCATTCCATCGTCGTATCTCCTCTTTATCTCGTTTAGTTTGGTTTGTTGCTATTTGCTCTTGCGCGGCGCCGCGCGTTTCGGCGCACCCTGTCCGCCCGGGTGGGCTTCCGGGATGGCCGACAGCTTGATCAGCTTGAGGCCGCGCGTGGCGTTGTAGCCGTGGATTTCCTTGACGTCGAGCTTGCGCATGAACCCGATCGTGTCGGCCGCGATAACCTGCCCCGGCACCATGATCGGGAAGCCGGGCGGATAGGGAATCACGAAATTGGCCGACACCATCTCCGGGCCGCTCTTCAGCCGCTCGTCGATTTTCGGGCTCATGAGCGGCAGGTATTCGCAGTCGTCCTCTTCATAGGCGGCGAAGAACGCGCCGCGCATGTCGCCTTCGAGCGTGATGCTGCCCGGGTTCTCGCGATAACCGTCGTGGAAGCGGCTGAAGTTCGGCAGGTCGGGCACGTCCGTCATCAGGCTCTTCACCCGCGCCGCGAACGCTGCGCGCTCGGACTCGCCACCCTCGGCAAGCCGGGCCTCGATATCCTGCGAAATTTCGAGCAACACCTTGATCAGGAGTGCGACGTCGCTGCGGGTGTTGTTGATGTTGCTCTGCAGAAGCACGCTGTTGCGCGAGGTCTTGTTGAGTTGGATGTTGTACTTGTTCGCCAGCACGCCCTTGAACGATGTGCCGTCCAGCCCAGCGGTGCCGCACACCAGCGTCATGCGCGTGGGGTCGAGGAAGAATTCATCCTCCTGCACCGACTTGAGCGCCGTGGCCCAGGTGCTGCCCGGGGTGAGGAAGTCCTTGAAACCAGATGCACGGTATTCGGCCGGGATCATGGCATCGGCTCCGAGCACGCGGAAGTACTTCGAGATGATCGGGTGTTCGCCCACTTCCCGGCGGATCGCCAGCGAGATCTCGATCGCGCGCATGACCAGTTCGTAACCCTCGAGTTCCATCTGGCGCCGGGCGACGTCCAGCGACGCGATGATCTGCGCGTTCGGCGAAGTCGAGGCGTGGATGAACACCGCCTCGCGGAAGGCCGAAACATGCTTGTTGTAGTCCTCGTCCCGAACCGCCACGATGGAACCCTGCCGCAGGCATGACATCGACTTGTGCACCGAGTCGGTCTCGTACACGCGGATGCGGATCTTGCGCGGATCGGGAACCAGTCGCCGCTCCAGCAGACGCTTGTCCTTCGGGTCGAGATCCTCGCCGAGTTCGGCGGCTTGCGCCTGATAGGCCTTGAGCGCGTCGGGGCTGGCGCGCCACTCTTCGAGGGCAGCCGCCGCGCCCAGTCCGGTGCGCGGGCGCAGGAACGGCGACCAGCGGGCGAATCCGAACCACGCCTCGTCCCACAGGAAAAGCAGATCCGGCTTGATCGCCAGGCACTCCTGCATCACCCGCAGCGTGTTGTATACATGCCCGTCGAAGGTGCAATTGGTCAGCGTCAACATCTTGACGCGATCGAGCCGTCCCTCGGCCTTGAGATTGAGCAGCGCCTGCTTGATGGTGCGCAGCGGCACCGCGCCGTACATCGAGTATTCGGTCATCGGGAAGGCTTCGACATACAGCGGCTGCGCGCCCGATAACACCATGCCGTAGTGGTGCGACTTGTGGCAATTGCGGTCGGCGATCACGATGTCGCCCGGCGCGGTCACCGCCTGGTAGACCATCTTGTTGGACGTAGACGTGCCGTTGGTGACGAAGAACACGTGGTCGGCGCCGACCGCGCGGGCGAACTTTTCCTGCGCGATCTTGATGTTGCCGGTCGGCTCGAGCATGCTGTCCAGTCCGCCGGTAGTGGCGGAGGATTCGGCCAGGAACAGATTCTGGCCGTAGAACTCGCCCATGTCGTGAATCCAGTTCGACTTGATGATCGATTTGCCGCGCGCGATCGGCAGCGCGTGAAAGGTGGCAATCGGGCGGGCGGCGTAGCGCTTGAGGTTGTCGAAATGAGGCGTGGAAAAGCGCTCGCCGACGCCTTCGAGGATGTTGAGGTGCACTTCCATCATCTCCTCGACCTCGTAGAACACGCGCCGGATCATCGAGGCCGCCGGATCCCCGGCAATCTTCTCGACTTGCCGATCGGTGAGCAGATAGATGTCGAGCTCGGGCCGGATGCGCTTGATGGCGCGCGCCAGCGTGATCCCGACTTCGCGCGGCGCGAGGGTGGTGGTATCGAGCAGCTGGTTAGCGCTGAGAAAGTCGCGCAGCAATGGCACGTCGTGCTGCGACGGAATCGGGATGCCGTCGTAGATCACCACGGCCTCGATCTTGCCGTTCAGCACAGTGCCGAGGATGGCGTCCTCGAAGCTCCCGACCAGCACCGGCTCGTAGATCATCGCGTCCTCGACGCGCCGCAGGCGGCGGATCTCGTGGGCGATCTGCAGCAGGTTGGCGGCAGGCGCCGGGGTGACGAACAACGTCTCGAAATACGGCCGCCGGGCCTCACCACCGTCGGACGCGAGCGGCAGCCGATCAGCCACTGCGGTCGCCGATTCGTCGGCCGTGTCCCATTGACTGGTGTCGTAACGGTAACTGCCGGACAGCAGCGCGCCGCTGAGCCGGCGCGCCAGCCGCGCCACACCCATGGCGTCGTCGTCGGCTATGCGCTCGGCCAATGCCTTCATCAGCCGCAATCCCGGATAGGCAAAGAAGTCTTCCAGCGCGCGCACGTCCGCCAGTGCTGTTTCCACCGCGGCGCGCCCGCCGCCAGACTTTCCGCTGCGCGCGTCGGCCGCCCAGGTTTGGGCCCTGGCATTCAACTCGCGCCAACGATCCAGTCGTGCCGATGAGCTAGAAAAGAAGTGATCCAGTTTCGCAGTGCTAGTGTTAGGGGATGCCATCGCGTTCCGTCCTTATTAGTTGGCAGACAACTGATCAGTTGCGATTTTACTAAAGTACGACATACACAAGGCAAAACCTCCCTCGTAAGCGCAATCGAGCGGAAGGATTCAACTTAAAGAAGTGTGGGATTGATCCAACTCAAATCGCGGTTTACCACATTTGTGTTTCCCTTTCTATTACTTTTTTTTCTGAATTCAGCATAATTCAATATATGATTTGCCGCGCCGACGAAGCGGCTGCGGAAACGCGCACCAGCAACTCGGATCGAACTCCGCACACGCAGCGCCGATAAGACTTCAATGTAGCCTTGCATCGGCACAGAACGCCGACGACAGGTGGATTGAAATTCTGCGCGAGGAAAAACCCGAATGGATTTTCGCCATAGTCTGAGGCGACATCGAACCGCGCTGTCGCTCGCCTTCGCCCTGATGGCCGGGGTGGCCGCCTGTGGGGAGAAGCCCACTCCGTCGGAGTCCTTGCAGACGGATGCCTGGCGCGCGTTCGAGGGCTCGTGGACCGCCTCGGGCACGCGGCATACGCTCCGTCTCGGCAGCGACCAGAAGGCATCGATCGTCAGTGTGAGCGGATCAATGCTGCTGGTCGGCGATGCCAGACCCGGCGTCGGCTTCCGCGCGGAGGCCATCGCCTTTTACGACGATGTGCACGGCCTGGTGGGGCGCGCGGTGTGGACCGACGAACGGGGCGACCAGGCCTTCAGCGAGTTGAAGGGGGAAAGGGTCCTCACTGGCAATCGGATCACCGGCACCTTCACCGGCGGCACCGGACGGTACGACGGCGCGGATGGCGAATACGGATTCCAGTGGCAGTATGTGATGGAAGCGGAGGAAGGCACGATCCAGGGCCGGGCCATTGGCCTGAAGGGCCGGATCCGCCGCGGCGGGAGCGAGATCCAGTCGGAAACAGGGGGAAAGCAGCAATGACCGCGCCCCAGGCATCGCTGAGTCTGCTGCTGAGACGCATCGCGGTATTCGCGCTGGTTCTCGGCATCTGGTACGCCCCCATCCC
>JAXIOX010000252.1:0-11685 GCA_045403275.1 Burkholderiales bacterium
CGCTGGTCGTCGAACACCCGCGAAGCCATGATGTGGGAGAGAACGACCGCGGCGACGTGGCCTGCGACGATTGCCGCGACGGACGTGTACCAGACCGCCCGCGCATCGACGATGCCGATCCGCACGAAGTGATGCGCCGTGCCGAACAGATTCCACCCGAAGCCGAACGGGTCGGAGACCATGGGAATCAAGTACTGCCAAGTCATCACCAGGAATGACAGGTAGTGCGCCAGGTGGTATGCGATCGCAATGGGCACAAGCGTCAGCACGAAGTAGCGTGCGATCGTCATCGCGGAATAGCGCCGTGTCGCGCCGGGCGCACGAGTGAACCGCGCGATGAGCCAGCAGAACAGCAGATACGCACAGAAAAATATCGCGACTGCGCTGCTCAGCCCGAGCGTGTACACCATAGTCCGGCTGTCTCCGGCGTCGGACAGCGCGGGATCGTCCCCGACCCATGATTGGAACCAATCGACCAGCCCCGCCCATAGCGGCGTCTCGATCACTCCGTCGAAAGTCACTGTGGCAAGCAGAATGATGACCAAGGTCATCACGGATAAATGGACAGGCCGACGCGTCAGCAGCCCCGCTGCGTAGGGACGTAAGTTCCATTCGCGCCCGCTCGCTTCGGCGCGGCGCAAGCACGCGTAGCAGTCGACGCACTCCCCCCGGCAATCGGAATTGCCGCAGGTCGCGCAGACTTTGGGGTCCACAACGCGCACCTCGGTCGGAGCAAAGCGCGACAGCAGGCCGAACACCGCCGTGAACACCTCACCGTGCCGCAGCCAAGTCTCGCGCCCAAAGGCGAACATGCCGATCCAGGTGATGGCGCAGTAGGCCAGCACCGCGGCCACCAGATGCTTCGGCGAGTCAGAGTGCTCCCACACCAGTTCGCCCCAGGCGAACAGGAAAAACAGCGCGGCCGCGGGCCAGGTGCCCAACCATGCAGGCAAGCGCAGCGGCGGAGTGCGCAGCGCCCCTGGTTGCGCGCGAGCGCCGATTCGCTCGATCCAGGCAAAGATGGTGTTGGCCGGATTGATCAGCACCCAGAAGTTGCCCAGCAGGGCCGAGACGTAGGCAACTCCCACCCACCAGATCGCCCAGATCATGATTGGTGCAATGTTCTTGAACGGGTTCTGCGCCCCGACGAAGCCGGCCGTGATCACCAGAACGAACACGGCCAACGCGAGGGCCTGGTAGATGACGAGCAAGACGGGGTGGGCCCAGAGCCTTCCGATGCCCCATTGCAGCAGATTGACCCGCGGATAGTTATGCACGCGTGCGCCGCGCACAAAAAAAGCCATGACAAGGAAGGACACCGCGACCGCGGCCGCAGCGCCCCACAGGTACAACCAGAGGGGAACGGGCAAGTCGTAGCGCTGACCGAACCCATGGGCCTGCGCCGTTGCGACATGCCCCGCCGCTCCGGTCACCAGCGCGGCTTTGAGCAGGGTTCGATACATGGGCGGGTTCGTGGCGCAGCGCATGCGGGCTAGCGCGGGTGCACTTCCAGGAACAGGAGGGTTCTCTCCTTGTGCGCGCCCGGCCGCCCCGCGCGCGCGCCGCCATGCAGGGTAATCGGGAAGCGGCCCGTGGCGTAGGCCTGGAAGCTCATCGTCCGCGGGGTTTCGGGGACCAGTGCCAGCTCCACGTCGTACCCATGCAGATGAACGGTGGTCGGCTCGTCGCTGACCCAGCGCAACGTGACCTGCTCGCCTTCGACGGCGCGCAATGTCTTCGCGCCGGGGGCGAGCTTGCCTTTCTCGATCCGCAGCTCAAAGCTGCGCTGTGCCGCTTGTCGGGCTTCCTGCGCCGACGCAGTGGCCGGCTGGAAAGCATGCAGGAGGAAATTTTGTGCCGCAAGCATTGCGATGCAAAAACCCAGGCACCGCCATGTTCGCCACCGCAGTAGCAGCCGCGGGCCGCTCGTGACCCCGGTTTGCATCGTGTGGCGGGTGCTCGTGCAAGGGCTGTGTGCCATGGTATCGCCAGCCTGCCGCGGACGGGGCAAGTCTATTCCGTGGGGCCCCGCCGTGGGCCCAATGCCACCGGCCTCCTGCAAAGCTTGCGCTTTCTCATGATGGGTATAAATTGGAGCGTTCAGGCCGATCTCTCGTGCCGACTTTACCGGCAGAACGCCCGGCGTTCTACCGAATCCAGCCTGCCACCTGGGAAACGACCTCGCATGGAGCACACGTTCGGCGTGGCGCGCCCCCGCCGGGCGAGCATCAGGGGCGCAATCCTCTTGGAGCATGCTCCGAGCGGGGTTTGGCGCCAGCCCCGCGCAGACATCTGCAGCAGAACCGGAGGAGGCATTGCTATGACATTGAAAAATTCCAATTGGACCCCTATCGTCGTTGCCCTCGCGATGCTGCCACTGTGCGCAAACGCCGAGATTCTGGCAATGATGAATTACGAGACGAAATCGCCGGAGTCGCTCAAAGTCCTGAAGAACCCGGTGGCCCCGCAAGGCCGGCAAGAAGGCATTGCGATCATCGACGTGGATCCGGCTTCGAAGAACTTCGGCAAGACCGTGCAGAACATACCGCTGCCGCCTGACCTGGTGGCGCACCACATTTTCTACAACAGGGATTCGTCGAAGGCGTACCTCACCGCGCTGGGCAAACCGGAGTTGCACGTGATCGACATGACGCGCACGCCCTATGTGGCGAAAAAGGTCGACGTGCCGGATTGCATCGTGGGCGAGGACATCGTCTTCACCGCGGACAACAAGACCTGGTTTCTGTCCTGCATGGGCTCGCAGAACGTGGTGATGGGCGATGCGCTCACCGATCAGACCAAGCGCGTCATTGCGCTTCCTGGCATCTGGCCGCACGGCATTGCAGTGCACGAGGGTATCGATCGCGTCCTGGTGACGAGCACCGTGCGCCCCACCGATATGGGCGATCCCGGCGAGAAGATCGCGGTGTTCAAGGCCAGCACCGGAGAGGTCCTGGGCAGCCACAAGGTGACGGGCAAGGCATCACCGTCGGGTGTGGCCCCGGTGGAGGTCCTGTTCGTGCCGGGCACAAATCCGCCGGTGGCGTACGTCACCAACATGTTCGGGGCCTCACTTGTGGCCGCAGTGTGGAACCCTCAGGCCAACGACTTCAGGGTGGAGGAAATCGTCGACTTCGCGAAGCTCGACACCGGTGTGCCGCTGGAGATCTACTTCAGCAAGAGCGCAGACCGACTCTATGTCACCACGGCAAAGCCTGGCCACATGCACATTTTCGACATCAGCAAGGACCCGCTCAAGCCGGTTCTCACCAAGTCGCTGGCCGCAGCCGAAGGGGCGCATCACGTAGCCTTCACCAAGGACTGGCGCTACGCCTTCGTACAGAACACGCTGTTGAATCTTCCGGGTCTGAGCGACGGGTCAGTTACCGTGATCGACCTGAAGAACGAGAAAGTGGTCGGCAGCATGGATGCGCTGAGGGACGCCGGCTTCAACCCCAACAGCATCGTGCTGCTGCCGCAGTGGAATGATCTTGCGGGGCACTAGCGCAGACTTGTCACACCGTCGCCCTCAATGCGGTGCAAGTCTGTGTGCAACGCAGCTGTGCAGCATTCGGCCCGTCGAGTAGGGGTAAAGGTGATACATACCACATCACCTTTACGTAGCTTCCGCCATCGCGATCCTTTCGAGGACACGGAATGCGCCTGTCCATGCACTCTGACGATACAAGTTAACCAGCGAGCGCGGCGCTGGCGAAGCCCCGCCGGCGTCCGCGTTGAACGTCGGGTTAGAAGGCGCGGTTGGTTACCGCAAAGTATCTGAAGCGTAGAGCGCATAGGCGTTCATCCAATGGATTTGACCATGAGCGGCCCCGAAAATTGGCAACAGCCCGAGACCCGACAGTAGCAACAATACCACCGCGGTCGCGGGCCAGACGTGACCTCCGGCAACTCTGATGAGGAACCGCGCAATCAGTTCAGCCAACCAGTACAGCGCAACGCCGTATATCGTCAGATGAATCAGGCTGAACCAAAGAATTGAAGTGTTGCCAATGTTGCGGATCGCAATGAGCAAAATGGCGCCATACGGGAGCAGTCCTCCGACCACTGCCAAGTAATAAAACAATGGCAGAAAAGCGACGAGCCCGAAGAAGACAACCCCGCGGATACGAGTACGCTGCATGGCGCGCCTTCTAGCGTCCGCGTTGAACGGCGCGAGCAAGCGTGCGAAGCCACGCTTGCGAGCGTTCGTTTTCGAACGCGTGGTTACTCCCCCAGTCGCGTGATGGACCGCTCAAGGTTCGCCCTCGCTCGAGCCTCATACGCCTCGGCGAATTTCGGGGTGTTGAATATCGAAGCCCGCGTCAGGAAACCCCTGAGGATCTCCCGGCGCGTCGAACGGAACACGAAAGCCGGAACCCAGGAATACTCCTCTCTGACCTGGCTTTCGTACTCATCGAATCTTTCCGGAGGCGCACCGAGGATGGACAAGTCTACGTCGACCAAGACCTTCTCGTCAGGTTCATGGACCGCAGCTTCGTGACGGGTAGCCAGGATTAGCGTATGGATACGTTCCCCCACAGCGGCTGGTAGGTTCGCAGCGTTTGCCACAGCGCGCGCCCAGTCAGCGCTTTTCGCCTCGTTGTCCTGGCGCTTGGTGTCGTAGATTGCGTCGTGGAACCACAGCGCAAACTCGACCTCTTCAGGATGGGTCGCTTCGGTTCGAAGCTCTTCGAGCTTCAAGAAGCACTCATCGAGATGCTGAGTTGTGTGATACCTACGATGGGGTTCGCAGTAGCAAGCGATAAGTGCCTCGAAAACTGCGACGTCTGGTGCGGCGACACCGAGCCGCGCCCACATCTGTTTCCACTGTGCCAGACCAGGCATCCCGGGGGGCTAACGTTTCCGATCAACCGCCGCTTCCAGCGGTTGGCTGCATCGGACGGTTAGCCGTCAGATACTCATTTCGCCAGGTGCCCCATCCGATCAGCACAGCCAGTACGGCCGACAGAAACCAGCGCCAACCTCGAGAGTATGCATCAAGCGACAACTGTGCCATTTGCTGCTTCAAGGCGACGTGTGACTCCCGTTCACGGATCTGCTCTTGAGTTGGGGCAAACCGTTGCCTATTACCAGAGCGGTCAAAGTGGCTGACGATAGTGCCCGAGGAGAAGTAGATTGAAGATGCGTACGAGGAGCTGCTTTTCTCGCGATCGTCCGGTGACAATTTATTGCTCCAATCGTCGCGGAGTTCGGAAACAGGGCGATTAGGATCGATGCCCAAGGATTCCATGGTCGAAGAAATATGGAAAGCCACTACGCCATTCACGATGCACCAAATAGCTCCTCCCGCCACCCATCCGATTACCCTTCGTCCTCGCTCCCCACGGGCCAGGCGACGGCTTCCTTCGAAGATCACAATGACCGCTGCGCTCCATGCGCCGATATCGAAGAAAAAATTGAACCAACCGCTCATAGTGATTGACGGCTAACTAGAAGTAGGCCTCATGAAAAACATTTCTATTACTAGAAACATGTTCATAAAGGTAAAAGCAAGTTTCCAATAGCATAAACCCGGATGTGGCTACCGGGGTGACGCAATCCGGTCCATGAGACCCAGTGCCCGAACACTCCCGAAAGGCAACAGCCAGACCCGTCGTTCTGCATTCCTACGTCCTCCTGCCTCCTTAATCTTCTGTCGCAATGCGGACTCGTCATAGTTCAATTGAAACCTCGTCCGGAAGCGGTTGGGCGTGGCAGCGATTCACCCCACCGCCCGCCGGGTTAAACTTGCGCTTCCGTTGGGCGCCTCGATTCTTCCGATCGCAGTCCTCGAAGGCCCGCGTCCGAACTGACTCGTTGTAACCTACCCCTCCGGAGGAGAAGCCGTAATGGCTGCGCAACAAGTACTCGACCTGATCGGAAACACGCCGCTGGTCGAAGTGACCCGCATGGATGCGGGCAAGTGCCGTCTGTTCCTGAAGATGGAAAGCCAGAATCCCGGGGGTTCGATCAAGGACCGCATCGGCCTGTCGATGATCGCCGCCGCGGAGAAAGACGGCAAACTCAAGCCGGGCGGGACCATCATCGAGGCCACCGCCGGCAACACGGGGCTGGGGTTGGCGCTGGTGGCAACGCTGAAGGGTTATCGTCTGATCCTGGTGGTGCCGGACAAGATGAGCCGCGAGAAGATTTTCCATCTCAAGGCGATGGGCGCAGAGGTCATGCTCACCCGCTCCGATGTCGGCAAGGGCCACCCCGAGTACTACCAGGACATGGCCGAGCGCCTGTCCCGGGAAACGCCCGGTTCGTTTTTTGTGAACCAGTTCGGCAATCCCGCCAACCCCTACGCCCACGAGACCACCACCGGACCGGAGATCTGGGAACAGATGGATCACAAAGTGGACGCCGTGGTGTTCGGCGTCGGCTCGGCCGGCACCATGACGGGGCTATCGCGCTATTTCGCCAGGGTCTCGCCCGCAACAGAGATGATTCTGGCCGATCCGGTGGGCTCGGTGCTCGCCGAGTATGTGCGCACCGGCAAGGTCGGCGCGGCAGGCAGCTGGATCGTCGAGGGCATCGGCGAAGATTTCATCCCGCCGATCGCCGATTTCTCCCGCGTCAGGAAGGCCTACTCGATCAGCGACGAAGAGGCGTGCACGACCGTACGCGACCTGCTGACAAAAGAAGGCATCCTCGCCGGTTCTTCAACGGGCACGCTGATCGCCGCGGCGCTGCGTTACTGCCGCGAACAGACCCAGCCCAGGCGTGTCGTGACTTTTGTCTGCGACAGCGGCAACAAGTACCTGTCGAAGGTGTTCAACGATTACTGGCTGATGGACCAGGGCTTCCTTAAGCGCGAGCAGTACGGCGACCTGCGCGACCTGATCACGCGCCGCCACGACGAACACGCCACCGTGACCGTCGGCCCCGACGACAAGCTGATGACCGCATACGCACGCATGAAGCTCTACGACATCTCGCAGCTGCCGGTGCTAGACGAGGGCAAAGTGGTGGGCATCGTCGACGAGTGGGATCTGTTGGCCGCAACGCAGGAAAACTCCGGACGCTTTCGCGACCCGGTGCGCTCGGCGATGACCCAGCGCATCGAGACCGTCGGCCTGAAGACGCCGCTGACGCAACTGACGGCGGCGTTCAACAAGGGCCACGTAGCCATCGTCGTCGACAACGGCAAATTCTATGGCCTGATCACCCGCATGGACGTTTTGAACCATCTGCGCAATCGCGCGCCCTGAGTCATCTAACGCCAAGCACTCACCGCAGAGGACGCCGAGGACGCGGAGGGCACGCCAAAACCAGGAAAACATGTGGAAGTTAAAAGCGGGTGCGGTGTCGATTTCACCACCGATTCCGGTTTTTACTCGCGCATATTTTTTTCCTCTTGTCCTTCCTCCGCGTCCTCTGCGTCCTTTGCGGTGAGCGATCTATTGTAGTGACCAGGCCCAAGGCCGAAACAAAAGGTAAGATTCAAGAATGAAGAACAATCAGGACAAGCAGGGCTTCGCGACCCGCGCCATCCATGCCGGCCAGTCGCCCGAGCCAACCACCGGCGCGGTGATGACGCCGATTTTTGCCACCTCCACCTTCAAGCAGAGTTCCCCGGGCGTGCACACCGGCTACGAGTACGCGCGCACCCAGAATCCCACGCGCCACGCCTTCGAGCGCTGCATCGCGGACCTGGAGGGCGGCATTCAGGCCTTTGCATTCGCTTCGGGACTTGCCGCCAGCGCCACGGTGCTGGAATTGCTGGACGCAGGCAGCCACATGGTCGCGGTAGATGATATGTACGGCGGCAGCTGGCGCCTGTTCGAGCGCGTGCGCAAGCGTTCGATGGGACTCAAGGTGAGTTATTCCGATCCCAACCTGGCCGCCTCCCTGGAAAAGGCGTTGCAGCCGGACACGAAAATGATCTGGGTCGAGACGCCTTCCAACCCGTTGCTCAAGGTCACCGACCTTGCGCACGTCGCGAAGATCGGCAAGGAACGCGGCGTTCTCACCGTCGTGGACAACACCTTCGCTTCGCCTTTCGTTCAGCACCCGCTCGATCTCGGCATCGACCTCGCGGTTCATTCGGTGACCAAGTACATCAACGGACACTCGGACATGGTCGGCGGCATCGTGGTGGTCAGGGAGCGCAAGGACCTCGTCGAGAAACTGGAGTTCATGCAGAACGCCATCGGCTCCATCCTCGACCCGTTCTCCAGTTTTCTCGCGCTGCGCGGGGTCAAGACGCTGCCGCTGCGCATGAAGCAGCACTGCGGCAATGCGATGCATCTGGCCGCGTGGCTGCAATCGCACACGAAAGTCGAGCGGGTGATCTACCCCGGGCTGCCCGGCCACCCTCAACACCTGTTGGCGGCGAAACAGATGAACGGTTTCGGCGCCATGATCGCGGTCTATCTCAAGGCGGACATGGATGGCGTGCGCCGGGCGCTGGAAGCCTGCAAGGTGTTCACGCTAGCCGAAAGCCTGGGTGGCGTGGAAAGCCTGGTCGGGCATCCGGTCACCATGAGCCACGTCTCGCTGCCGGTGGAACTTCGCGCCCGGCTCGGCATTACCGACAACCTGGTGCGTCTGTCGGTCGGCATCGAGGACATCAACGACCTAATCGCGGACCTCGATCAGGCATTGGCAAGGATCTGATGATGAATTCGCGCCTGGTTTACACGGGGATTTTCCTCGTCTGCTGCGCACTGATCGGCTTCGGGCTATACCTCCAGCACGCACAGGGGCTCGAGCCTTGCCCGATGTGCATCCTGCAGCGCTACGCCTTTATTGCCATCGGCGTGATCGCGCTGGTCGCAGCGCTCCACAACCCGGTAACAACCGGCAGGCGGATTTACAGCTCGCTGCTGGTGATCTTCGCCGGTCTCGGCGGCGGTGTCGCCACGCGCCATGTCTGGCTCGAGCACAATCCGCCCAAGGTCTTCGACTGCGGCGCCGACCTCGGCTACATGTTGGAGTCCTTGCCGCTGGCCGACGCGCTGCCCATGATCTTCCGCGGCACCGGCGACTGCACCAAGGTGCTGTGGCGTTTCCTCGGTCTTTCGATTGCGGAGTGGGCGTTGATCTGGTTTGCGATATTTCTGATCGCCGCGATCGTTGCCGCGGCTTTCAAGCCGAAACGCCTGAGGATGTTCGGGCCTTGAGGTTAGCTGGTTGTTGAAATTATCAGAGAACGCCGAGCGTACAGAGAACAAAACCGAAAAATTAACCACCAAGGCACCAAGACACCAAGGAACGCAAATGGGAAAATTGAAACTTTCCCAGTTTTTCTTGGTGCCTTTGTGCACCCCCTCAAGGGGGTATTGAAAAGAATCTTGGTGGCAAAAATTGCTTCGGCCATCGCGTTTTTCAGTAGCCTGTTAGGGCCCCGGGATCAAGGCCATCCACTCGCGCGGCAACAGACGCGCCACCAGCGCGTAGCCGCCTTTGCCGTCGGGGATGTAGATCGCGGCCTCGCCCTGGGTGCCCAGATGAAACCCTTCTGCGTCCCACAGATTGAAGCCGTGAGAGACCAGCACGGTATTCGTGCCGGGCGCGGGCGTTGCGGCAAGCATCTTCTTCAGGGCGGCGATCGCCCGTTCCCGGCGCGGCGCCGCCTCGGCCGAACGGCTGACGCCGGTTAGCATCGGCTCGAGTGTGTGGCGTCCGAATGCGAGGTCCGCGGTTTCCCGGCAACGGCAAAATTCGCTCGCCAGCACTTCGCCGACCGGGATTTTCAGCTTCCTGAACTGCTCGCCGATCAGCTTTGCCTCTTCGCGGCCGTTGTCGTTGAGATTGCGCTGGGTCTCGCAGCGCTTCAGGTCCACCCCTTGCTCGAGGTAGGCCGGTCCGGTATCGGCATGGCGAAAATAGATCACGTAGCCGCCCCGCTTGAGTGCGGCGGTGAGCGATTCGCCGCTCAGCGCACGTTCCTGTTCCGGCACGCCGGACGGCGCCGAACGAACCACCGTAGAGAACGCCGCAAGCAGTACCAGAGCCGGCAGGACGCCGGCGAATCGCAACGCAATGCGTGACCGGCCTGTCACCCTCAACCTTCGCTGGCCACGTGCGACAACTCGCGCCAGAACTCGAGCGCAGACTGGGTGCGCCACTCGACGTGGCGGCGCAGCGCCTTTGCGATCACGGGGCTGAACCGGGAATCATGCTTGGCGGCCAGCGCCTGCGGGATGCCGCCGATAATTTCCTCCCGGGTGAAGTACGGGATTTCTTTCAGCATCAACGCCAGCAACAACATCCCGGTCTGATAGATGTCCACGTGCCGCCCGACTGCGCCGAACTCTTCGGGATTGAAGGCTTCGGGCGGGCGCATCCATTCGGCCAGCAGTGTCTGGAACACCCGGATATCGGACTCCAGCCGGGTCAGCCCCAGATCGCCGACCTTGAACGACCACACCGGCTCCCCCAGCAGCCTGCGTTTGCGCCGCGTTTCAGTGACGAAAACGTTGCCCGGATGCAGGTCTTTGTGGACATATCCGGCGGCATGGATGTAGTCGAGGGCCTGAAGTATGTCGCTCGCGACATAGGGGATCCAGCGATCCGCGTCCAGGCCCCGGCGGGCGATCAGGTTGGTGAGTGGGAAGCTGCAACGTTCGATGATGAGATAGAACGTGTCCTGATACTCGAACGCGTCGTAGACGAACGTGATGTTCGGGTGGCGCATCACCAGCAGTTTGCGCAGCTCGTCCTGCCAGATATCGCGCACCTCAAAATAGGATTTGTCGTGCGGCAGAAGGATCTTGGCGACCAGTGCATTTCCCCAATCGTCGTTGCACTCGTACACCATGCCGAACCCTCCCTTGCCAATCGGCTCGCCAATGAAGTAGCGGCGCTCCTCGTTGACGATCACCTCGCCCGCGACCGGCAGCCGGAACTGCGGCGGTTGACGGAACGCCAGGCTCTTGAAGGCGTCGAGGCCGGGCGATTTCATGGGAAGCGTAAGGTCATGATCACTTCAGTGTCGGGCGCGGAATGACCGGTGCCTGCCCGCGCCTGTAAATCATCACGGTGCGCTTGAAGGTGATGACGATCGCACCGTCATGATTGAAGCCCGTGGTTTTCACGGTCACGATGCCGACGTTGGGACGCGACCTGGATTCGCGTTTCTCCAGCACCTCGGACTGCGAGTAGATGGTATCGCCTTCGAATACCGGATTGGGCAGGCGCACCTCATCCCAGCCCAGGTTGGCAAAGACATTCTGGGATACGTCGGTCACGCTCTGTCCGGTGACCAATGCGACGGTGAACGTGGAATCCACCAGCGGCCTCTTGAACTCCGTTTGTGCGGCGTAATGTGCGTCGAAATGAATCGGCGCCGTGTTCTGGGTGAGCAGCGTGAACCAGACGTTGTCGGTCTGCGTCACGGTGCGGCCCAGCGGATGACGATACACGTCTCCGACCTCGAAGTCCTCGTAGAACCTTCCCTTCCAGCCTGGTTTCTCCGTCATTTCCCGAACCTCAACAAATCAAAAAAGCAAACCACCAAGACACCAAGGCACCAAGAAACGCGGAATTTCTGACATTGTTTTTGTGCGGCCTTGGAGTCAAGTGAACACCGCTTTCAGCATACGTCCTCAGCACACCGCAAGACCAAGGATTCTCTCTTTCCTGTCGGTTTATTGGTTTTCTTCGTGTCTTGGTGTCTTGGTGGTTAGATTGTGGGCTCTTCAGATTGCCTGATCCTGTTGTAACCGGGTGATGAAG
>JAXIOX010000176.1:0-3907 GCA_045403275.1 Burkholderiales bacterium
GAACTTGCGGGCCTTGGCCGGGCTGGTTACGGGAAATGCGAGGTGAAACGGGGGCGGTCACGCCGTGTGTTCCGCTCAGTTCACCGTGCGCCGGCGATGGGTTTCGATGAAGGGGTCGGCTTGCGCAGCAGCCTGCGACACGGCACGCGCCGCCTCGGCGCACACCGCATCGATGTGTCCAAGAATCGCGTCAACGCCCTGTATCGCGAGCATCCTGACGTATTTCACGCCCGGGTTGCGCGAGCCGAAGCGTGTGGCGCCGACGTCGCCATCGAAGTTTCTCACCCGGAAAGGCTCGCGCTCTGCCCAGACCGTTTGCATGCGCGCGAATTCGCGCTCCGACCCGGGCACCCGATCGCTGATCCGGTCAGTGAACGTGTAGTTGGCGAGCAGCAGTTCGCCTATTACCTTGACTTCGATGACGATGCGTTGCTCGCGCCCGAAGGGGGTGGCGAAGTGGGTGGCAATCTCGTCGGCTTCCTCGGCGTTCAGCACTCGGGCCGCCTGATCGGTCCAGATCGCACGCAACCATTCCGGATCCTCGATGCCGCGTGCGATGACGCCGTCCACGATGCCGCTGAAGTGTGCCTCGGCATCCTGCCACTCCGGCGCAGTCGCGTTCCAGCCGCGGCCCAGTCCAGCATCGCGTCCGCGCCGGGCGAGCAGTGTCCGCGCTGCACCGAGGCCGGCTTGTTTCACCGCCAGGCGGCCGACAGCCAGTGGCACATCGGGCTCATGGCTCGCCGCCAGCCTCGCTATGGCGTCGTCCTTGAGCGCGTCCGCTGCCGCGGGCCCGATTATGGTCAGCAGCGCGGTGAGCGCCGCTCCCGGCAACCTTCCGATTGACATCACGATCCTCCTCCTCCGGCGCGCATTCTACCGTCTGTGGCCCCGGCCGATTTCCCACTCCCGGGAAATTGCCTGTGCGATGGGGTAGCATGCGGCCTTTGCGGACACTATTGAGGAGGAGATGGAAATGGGCGCGCACAACAAGATAGCCATCGTTACGGGCGCAGGCAGCGGCATCGGCAAGAGCGTTGCGCTCACGCTTCTGAAGGACGGTTACAGCGTTGCACTCGCGGGACGGCGCAAGGATGCGCTGGAGCAGGCCGCTAAAGAATCGGGCGCGGGCGCGCGGGCGCTGGCTGTGCAGGCCGACGTGAGCGATCCGCAGTCGGTGAAAGCATTGTTCTCGAAAACGAAAGACGCCTTCGGCCGCCTGGACCTGCTGTTCAACAACGCCGGCGTCAATGCGCCGGGGATTCCACTCGAGGACCTGACCGTGGAGCAATGGCGCAACGTGGTGGACATCAATCTCTCCGGCATGTTTTTCTGCATCCAGGAAGCATTCAGGATGATGAAGGACCAGAACCCGCGGGGCGGGCGCATCATCAACAACGGCTCGATCTCCGCGCATGCGCCGCGCCCCAACTCCGCGCCTTACACCTCGACCAAGCACGCCGTGACCGGGCTCACCAAGTCGGCTTCGCTCGACGGCCGCAAGTACGACATCGCCTGCGGCCAGATCGACATCGGCAACGCGCTAACCGAGATGGCAGCGCGGATGACCAAAGGCGTTCCGCAGGCCGACGGTTCAAACAAGGTCGAGCCGACGATGGACGTGCAGCGCGTGGCGGACGCGGTGCTGCACATGGCCAGCCTGCCGCTGGAGACGAACATGCAGTTCGTGACCATCATGGCGACCAAAATGCCCTTCGTCGGGCGCGGGTGAAGCCATGGCCGCCCAAGCGCGTTATATCTTCATCGCCAGCATGGACGTGGACCCCGAAAAGGAAGACTTGTTCAACGAGGTCTATGACACCGAGCATGTGCCGCTGCTGCTGAAAGTGCCCGGGGTGCTTTCGGCGAAGCGATACAAGACCGAACCGCTGACGCTGTTCGTGCGCGGTGCGACGCAGACCGTCGTCGCCGAAGGCGAGCCGCTCTACAGCGCCGTTTACGAGATCGAAAGCCCGGAGGTGCTGGTGAGCGACGCCTGGGCCAAGGCGGTGGACAAGGGGCGCTGGCCAACCGAGATCAGGCCTTACGTTCGCAACCGCCGCCTGGTGCTGCGCCGGCTGCTCGCACCTGCTTCGTGAACCGCATACAGTGAACGTCGGCAGACGCCGAAGCTTTGGCAGACGCGGGCACAAGCAGGCCATTTACCGGCAAGAAATTCTTCTTACTCCTCACAGGAATCCCGCATGATTCACGTTATCGCCACCGTCGAGCTCGCGCCCGGAACGCGCGCAAAGTTTCTGACCGAATTCCGTAACGTCATTCCCGCAGTGCGCGCCGAGGCCGGATGCATCGAGTATGGGCCGGCCGTTGATGCCGACACCGACATCCCGATCCAATTCAGGATCGGCGCGGACAAAGTGGTAGTGATCGAGAAATGGGAGAGCGTCGCGGCGCTCAAGGCACACGGGGTGGCGCCGCACATGCACGCCTACCGCGCAAAGGTGAAAGACTGCGTTCGCGGCATGGAGCTGCGGGTGCTAACGCCGGCCTGAAGACGCATCGCCGGGCCCGCGCACGAGCGGTTTCGTCACTTCGTTTCGGACCGCTGCATCTGCTTCGACAACCGCCACGCCATCCACGCGAGCACGGCTACGCCCGCGAGCAGCGCCGTCCATAGTCCCCATTTCTTCAGGTCGGCGCGCGGACGTGCCGCCGCTTCGCCCGCCAGCGTCTGTTGGGCAGCGGTTGAAGCGACCGACATTTTCGGCTCCTGGTCGGTGCGCCAGCCCGGCACCAGGGTGTCGATACCTAGCGATCCGCCCTGCGCCTTCGAATTGCCGTAGGCCAGCCGGAACGGTCCGCCACCTCGCGCCGTGAAAACGATTTCGCGCGGCGTCCAGCCTGCCCTGAGGATCAGCGATCCCGCGCCGATGCCGCCGGTCGCCGGGTCCATGCGCAACAGCCAGTATTGATGTGAATTCACGCCGACCGCGATGTCCGGGCTGACCAGCTCGCCTGCGTTCTGTTTCAGGCGATAGACAACCGCGCGCGTCACCGGCATCCACTTGTCCTCGGGCTTGCCCCTGGACAGAAACTGGATCGGCACGATGGTGTTTTCCTGCGGCAGCCGCAGTGCCAGCCGATCCAGAGGATACCTGCCGCCGAGGTCGGCCCGATACTCGCCGGGCTTGCCGGCATCCGGCGTCGCAACGACCTCCTTCCAGGAACGCTCCGGCTGCGCATACTGCTCCGGCGACAATCCCACGATCGCCTTCAGCTCGATGGCCTGCGCCGGGTCGGTCCACATCAGACGCAGGTATTTCGGCTTCAGCGACCGGTACTCGATCGCCTTGCGCTCCAGACGCTCGCCCGCGTGCGCAAGGGCGCCCAGCGGCGCGTCCGCGGCCAACGTGGTCCAGTGCTTGAGGTCGTCTCCCGCTTCGAGCCGCGCGGAGACTAGGCGATCGGCGGCCGCCGTCCCCCAGTCCACTTCGATGCCGTTCAGCGGCGTCTTCATCACTGAGGCGTCGATCAGATAGCCGAGCAGCGCCTGGGGCCCGGCCTTCGCGTCGCGTGAACTGAGCCTGACGCTGACCTTGCCGCCGCTCTTGTCGAAACTCAGATCGAGTTCGTCGGACCGCGCGTCGCGCGGGCCACGCAGTGGAAACATCGGCAGCGCAACCGGTGCCGGCTTTTCCACTGTCCGCTCCACCGGACGAAACGCATACGGCACCACTTCGCCGGCGCCGTTGAAGACGCGCAGGTCGCGCAAGTCGGGAAACGCCGCCGATTCGTAAACCGCTTGCGGGATCGCCACCCGGTACAGTGCGTCGCCACCGGGCGTTTCGATCGGCACCGCAAACGCAAAGTCCTGCGGCAATCCCGCAGCCGCCGCTGGAAGACAAACGACCAGCAGGAACAAAGCCTTCACCGCAGAGGACGCAAA
>JAXIOX010000168.1:0-23607 GCA_045403275.1 Burkholderiales bacterium
GTGCGCTCCGGACTCGGCGGGCGTAGCCTTGGGGCGGGTAGGAGCGCATGGAGGCTGTGTCAGTCATGGTAAACGGAGCGCTTGTACGGCTGCTCCCGCAAACGGGCGTACCGCTAACGAGTCGCAGCCGTGCTTGCGGGAGCAGCCGTATAAGCGCTCCGTTTACAATGACTGACACAGCCTCCATGCGCTCCTACCCGCCCCAAGGCTACGCCCGCCGAGTCCGGAGCGCACATAAGGAGGAGCCGACGCAGAGCGCCCGCTCAGGGCGGAGCAGGTTCCGTCGGCCTTGGCCGATGGATGCGACCCCAGAGCGGGATGCATCGTGGCGAATGTGCGCGTGCTTGTGCGTGCCTCCGCGGTCACATCCCCGGAGGGGCCCCTGTTCTGCGCTGCGGCACGCGGCCCGAATCGCCCGGTCCCTCTAAAGAGTTGAAATGTCATTGGGTTGTGCCAGGTGCGGCGCCTGCGTTGTTACGCTCCTTGTTGGGGCTTCAGCCGCATCTGCGGAGCGCGAGCGCGCAGGCGGAGCAGGTTCCGCCGGCCTTGGCCGGTGGATGCGACCCGGAGTCGCTCGCATTGCACGCCGCTCATGTGCGCTCGATGGGACGCCTACGCGGTCACATCCCCAGAGGGGCCCCTGTTCCGCGCTCCGGCGTCCCTAGCAGTCATCCGCACCTGGCGCAACGCGCGTCGCGGAACCTGATCAGAGCTTCCCTAGCGTGGCCGACGAGGCGACACCAGCGTCGAGAAAGATTCCGCGCAAGGCACCGAGGAGCGCATCGCAGTGCTCATCCGTTCCTACCGTAATGCGCATGAACGGGGCTATGCGGGCCGGATTGCGGAAATGCCGCACGATAACACCTCGCTCGCGCAGCCTGGCCGTCAGCGTCGCGCCTTCCCAGCGCCGATGGCGGGCGAAAACGAAGTTTGCCGCGGAGGGCAGGACCTCGAAGCCCAGCGCCTGAAGTCCGGCAACCAGCCGCTCGCGGCTGTGAATCACCTTGCGACTGGCCGTTTCGAAATAATTTTGATCTTCCAGCGCCGCCACCGCTCCGGCTTGGGCGAAGCGGTCCATCGGATAGGAGTTGAAACTGTCCTTGACCCGGATTAGCGCCTCGATCAATTCCGGATGCCCGATCGCATAGCCCACGCGCAGCCCCGCCAGCGAGCGGGATTTGGACAAGGTTTGGGTCACCAGCAACTGCGGATAGCGGTGCACCAAAGGCACGGCGGATGTCCCGCCGAAATCCACGTAAGCCTCGTCGATCACGACTACGGACGCCGTATTTCCCCGCAGGAGCCGCTCGATTTCGGACAAACCCAGCAGGCGGCCGGTCGGCGCATTCGGATTGGGAAACACTATTCCACCATTGCTCGTCCGCAAATAGTCATCGACGTTGATCTCCAGCGAATCCGTTAGCGGGATCTCGCGATAAGTGATGCCATACAAATGGCAGTACACCGGGTAGAAGCTGTAGGTGACGTCCGGAAACAACACCGGCTGGTCATGTCGGAGCAGTGCCTGGAAGGTGTGCGCAAGGACTTCGTCGGAGCCGTTGCCGACAAAGACCTGGCTGGAAGCAACCCCGTGCCGGGCGGCTACGGCCTGAACCAGTCTCTGGCTTGTGGGATCGGGATACAGGCGCAGCGAATCCGCCACCTCGCTACGCAGTGCCTCCAGGACTCGTGGGCTGGGACCGTACGGATTTTCGTTGGTGTTGAGCTTCACCAGGTTGGGCAGCCTGGGCTGCTCGCCCGGCACGTAAGGCGTCAGGCCGTGGACCACGGCGCTCCAGAAACGGCTCATTTGCGCAATCGCAACCGGGCGGCACGTGCATGTGCCGGCAACCCCTCGCCGTTCGCGAGCTCGGCGGCAATTTCACCGAGTTTGCGTGCACCGTCCGCGGAAACCTGGATCAGGCTGGTGCGTTTCTGAAAGTCGTATACCCCGAGCGGCGACGAGAAACGCGCGCTGCGTGCGGTCGGCAGTACGTGATTCGGTCCTGCGCAGTAGTCTCCCAGCGCCTCCGAGGCGTAACGGCCCATGAACACGGCGCCGGCATGCCTGATTTTCTCGACCCAGCGCTGCGGGTCTTCTACCGACAACTCCAGGTGCTCGGGGGCGATCCGATTGGCGATCTCGCAGGCCTCGTCGAGATCGCGGGTTTCGATCAGCGCGCCGCGTCTCTCGAGCGCAGCGGTAATCACGCCGGCGCGCGGCATGTCCGTCATCTGCTGCTCGATGCTCGCCGCTACCTTGTCGATGAATGCCGGCTCCGGACAGAGCAGGATCGCCTGCGCCATCTCGTCGTGCTCGGCCTGCGAGAAAAGGTCCATTACCACCCAGTCCGGATCGGTGCCGCCGTCGCAGATCACCAGGATTTCGGATGGGCCCGCCACCATATCTATTCCAACGACGCCGAAGACGCGCCGTTTCGCGGCCGCAACGTAGGCGTTGCCCGGGCCGACGATCTTGTCCACCTGGGGAACGGTCCGGGTGCCGTAAGCCAGCGCTGCCACGGCCTGGGCACCGCCGATGGTGAACACGCGATCAACGCCGGCGATGCACGCAGCCGCAAGCACCAGGTCGTTGCGCTCCCCGCGCGGCGTGGGCACCACCATGATGATTTCCTTCACACCTGCCACCTTGGCCGGCAGCGTGTTCATCAGCACAGTCGATGGGTAGGCCGCCTTGCCGCCCGGCACGTACACGCCGACGCGATCAAGCGGCGTGACTTTCTGGCCGAGCGTCGTGCCGTCCGCCTCGGTATATTGCCAGGACGCCAGCGGCTGGCGTTCGTGGTAGGACCGGATACGCCCCGCGGCCTGCTCAAGCGCGTCGCGCCGCGCGCTCGGCAGCGCGGCAAGCGCGCGCTCCAGGTCGTCCTTTCCGATTTCGAGCTCCGCAAGCGAGTGTGCCTCTAGCCGATCGAATTTGCGCGTGTACTCGAGCACCGCGTCGTCGCCGCGCGCCTTGACCTCACGCAGAATTGCCGCCACCGTGTCTTCGATGCGTTCGTCCTGGGTATTCTCGAACGCGAGCAACCCGGACAGCCTCGTATCGAAGTCGGCGTCGCGGGTGGACAGGCGTGCAATCGCGATCATCGTCCGCTCTTTGCAACCGCCCCGGCGAAAGCATCCAGCATCGGCTGGATCGCCTGGCGCTGGAGCTTGAGTGCCGCCTGGTTGACGATCAGCCGGGCGCTGATCGGCATGATCTCCTCGACCGCCTTGAGATTGTTGGCGCGCAGCGTGTTGCCGCTGGAGACCAGGTCCACAATCGCGTCCGCCAGTCCCACCAGCGGCGCCAGTTCCATCGAGCCATAAAGCTTGATCAGATCAACGTGCACGCCCTTGGCGGCGAAATGCTCGCGTGCCGTCTTCAGGTACTTGGTGGCCACCCGCAGGCGCGCGCCGCGGCGCACCGCGCCCTCATAGTCGAAGCCGTTCTGCACTGCCACCATCATTTTGCACTTTGCGATTCCCAGGTCGAGCGGCTGGTACAGCCCCGTTCCGCCGTGCTCCAGCAGCACATCCTTGCCGGCGATTCCCAGATCGGCCGCGCCATACTGAACGTAAGTCGGCACGTCGGAAGCACGCACGATGATGATGCTGATTTCCGGCCGGCTGGTGCCGATGATCAGCTTGCGCGAGGTTTCCGGATCCTCGGACGCGACGATTCCCGCCGCCTTCAGCAACGGCGTCGTTTCGTCGAAAATGCGCCCCTTCGACAGGGCAATCTTTATGCTCATGTGTGCATTCGCTTCATACAACAGAAATCTTTCACCGCAAAGACGCAAAGACCGCAAAGGAACGCAAGGAAAACCCGAATTGGATCTGGGTTTTTCTTGGTGTCTTGGTGCCTTGGTGGCGAGATTCTCGGTCCTGTCCTATTCTCTGACACTCACTCAATGCGCGCGCTTGATGCGCGCGCCCAACTGGCTCAATTTTTCTTCGATACATTCGTAGCCGCGGTCGAGGTGATACACCCGGTCCACGCGGGTTTCGCCCTGCGCCACCAATCCGGCCAGCACCAGGCTCGCCGAGGCCCGCAAATCGGTAGCCATCACGCTGGCGCCCTGCAATTGCGCCACGCCGTGTACCACCGCGGTGTTTCCTTCCACCTCGATCTTTGCCCCGAGCCGCCGCAGTTCCTGCACATGCATAAAGCGATTTTCGAAAATGGTTTCGGTCACCACCGCCGTTCCTTCGGCAACAGCGTTGAGCGCCATGAACTGGGCCTGCATGTCGGTCGGGAATTCCGGATACGGCGCTGTACGCAGGTTCACCGACCTGAGCTTGCCGTTGGTGGAAAGGGCAATCCAGTCCTGGTCGTACTCGATGTGCGCACCGGCTTCGCGCAGCTTCACAAGCACCGAGTCCAGAATTCCCGCGCGCGTACCCTTTAATCTGATCTCGCCGCCGCTGGCCGCCGCAGCCACCAGGAACGTGCCGGTTTCGATGCGGTCAGGCATTACCCGGTAGGTCGCGCCCGCGAGGCGCTCCACGCCTTCGACCGTGATCACGTCGGACCCGGCGCCGAAAATGCGCGCGCCCATCGCGTTCAAACACTCTGCCAGATCCGCCACCTCCGGCTCGCGGGCCGCGTTCTCGATTACCGTGGTACCGTCGGCCAGCGCCGCCGCCATCATCAGGTTTTCGGTGCCGGTCACGGTCACCAGGTCCATGACGATGCGCGCTGCTTTCAGTCGGCGGGCACGGGCATGGATATAACCCTGTTCAAACTCGATTTGCGCACCCATCGCCTGCAATCCCTTGATGTGCAAATCCACCGGCCTCTGGCCGATCGCACATCCGCCCGGCAGCGACACGCGGGCCTCGCCGAAACGCGCCAGCATCGGTCCCAGCACCAGGATCGCGGCACGCATGGTCTTGACCAGCTCGTAGGGCGCCGCGAGGTTGTGCAGCTTCGCCGCCGTCAGGCCCACGCCCGTTTTCTCATCGAGCGAAATTTCGACGCCCATTTGCGCCAGCAGATTCAGCGTCGTGGTGACGTCGCGCAGATGGGGAAGATTCTGCACCCGCAGCGTTTCCGGCGTCAGGATAGCAGCGCACAGGATCGGCAGGGCCGCGTTCTTGGCTCCGGAAATGCGTACTTCCCCGGCAAGCGGCACGCCGCCCTGGATGATCAACTTGTCCACGGGAATCTATCGAAAGGCTATCGGGCAGCCCAATCCTCGGGCGTCACTGTCTTCATCGACAACGCGTGTATTTCCTCGCGCATGCGATCCCCCAGCGCCTGGTAGACCACCTGGTGTTGCTGCACCCGCGTCTTGCCGCGGAATTCCGGACTCACGATCACCGCCTCGAAATGTTGGCCGTCGCCGACCACCTCGACGTGATCGCACGCAAGGCTGTCCTGGATGTAAGACCTGACCTGTTCGGGGGTGACCATGTCAACGGCTTTCTCAGTGGCGAAGCTTGTAACCGCGCTTGAGCAACGACAAGGTGGCGAATGATAAGGCCAAAAGGGAGCCCCCCACAATCGCGAGACTGAGATACGGCGACACATCGGACACGCCGAAGAAACCGTAGCGAAAGCCGTCGATCATGTAGAAGAAAGGATTGAAGTGCGATACCTGCTGCCAGAACGGCGGCAGCGAGTGCATCGAGTAAAACACACCCGACAGGAAAGTAAGCGGGATAATCACGAAATTCTGGAATGCGGCAAGCTGATCGAACTTGTCGGCCCAGATGCCGGCGATGATCCCGAGCGTACCCATGATCGCCGACCCAAGCAACGCAAAGGCGACAACCCACAGCGGGTTCTGAACCGGCACGGGGACGAACATCGCGGTAACTACGAACACGCCGAGTCCTACCACCACACCCCGCGCCGCCGACGCCAGCACATAGGCGCCGAAGAATTCGAGGTGCGACAACGGCGGCAGCAGTATGAAGACAATGTTGCCGGTGATCTTGGACTGGATCAGGCTCGAGGAGCTGTTCGCAAAGGCGTTCTGCAGCAGCGACATCATCGCCAGGCCGGGAATCAGAAACGAGGTATAGCGCACCCCCGGGTAGACCTGCACGTGCTCTTCCAGGACGTGCGAGAAGATCAACAGGTAAAGAAGCGCGCTGAGCACCGGCGCCAGGATGGTCTGAAAGCTCACCTTCCAGAAGCGCAGAATCTCCTTGTATAGCAGCGTGGAGAAACCCGTCATCGTCGTCTCACTCCCTGCGCATGATGGCGACGAAGACTTCTTCCAGGTCGGGTTGCTCCAGTTCGATGGCCGCAACCTCGAGCCCGTTGTCGCGGATGGTCTTCAGCACGCCTTCGACATCGGCGTAATCATGCAGAGCCAGCACGTACTCGCCGCTCACCTGGGCCGCCGCCAGCATCGGCCGCAAGCTCCCGGGCAGCGCACCGTTGGCAAGCCGCAGCCGCAGGTGAATACCCGAGAACCCCCGGAGAAGGTTGTGTGTTGAATCCAGCGCGACCAGCCTGCCCTGTTTGAGCATGCCGACGCGGCGGCACAAGGACTCGGCCTCTTCCAGATAGTGCGTCGTCAGCACAATAGTATGGCCGTCACCATTGAGCTGGCGGACGAATTGCCACAGACCCTGGCGCAACTCGACATCCACGCCGGCGGTCGGTTCGTCGAGCACGATCACCGGCGGCTTGTGCACCAGCGCCTGCGCCACCAGCACCCGCCGTTTCATCCCGCCGGACAGCGCGCGCATGTTGAATTCGGCACGATCGGTGAGGTCCAGGCGCGCCATCACTTCATCGATCCAGTCGTCATTGCGGCGCAAACCGAAATATCCGGACTGGAAACGCAAGGTCTCACGTACCGTGAAGAAAGGGTCGAACACCAGTTCCTGCGGCACCACGCCCAGCGCTCGCCGCGCCTGCCGGTAATCGGCCACAACGTCGTGGCCCATCACCTTGAGCGAACCCCTGTCGGCGCGCGCCAGCCCAGCCAGCATGCTGATCAGCGTGGTCTTGCCGGCGCCGTTGGGTCCGAGCAGCGCGAAGAACTCGCCCTCGGGGATTTCCAGGTCGATGTTACAAAGCGCGCGTACGCTTCCGTAGGTCTTGGAGACGCCGCGTATCTCGATGGCTGGGACCACAGCGACGTTTTGGAAGTGTTTTCTTCTGGATCGGCGGCTATTTGGCCGCAACAGGAATCAGGTCTGTGACCCCGTAGAGATTGGCAATGCTCACCAGGCCTTCGCCGAGGTTGGCAAAGAAGATCTGGCGGTTGTCGGCGTGCATGCGCCGGGTCCACTCCAGCATCAGGCTGATTGCCGAGGAGTCGACTTCCGTCACCCCGGAGAAGTCCACGACCACGGGACTGCCCTCGAAACTGCCGCTGCCCTCGGCAAGCAACGTGCTGACACCCGCCAGCGTCACCAGGCCTTCGATCAAGTAACGGTCGCCCTGTCTGCTGATCATTGTTTGTTGGCGGGCGCCGTATTGGTATTGGCGCTGTTCCTGTTGATGAGACTCTTGATCAGGCCGTCGATTCCGCCACGATCGATCTCCATGGCGAACAGATTGCGATAGTTGATGATGAGACTGGCGCCCGCGACCCGAACATCGTAGACCTTCCAGCCAGCCGGAGTAAGTGCCATGTCGTAGTCCACGGCAACCGGCTCCGCGCCGCCGGGAAGCTTGATGAGCGTCTGCACGGTTGCCTCGGTGTCGCCCGCATTGAATCTGAACGGCCGATACTCGACGCTGACCCCGGTGTAGGCCGTGAATGCTGCCGAGTAGGAACGCACCAGCAGGCTGCGAAACTCCTTGTTTAACGCCTCGCGCTGAGCCGGCGTCGCGTCGCGCCATGCGCGCCCGACTGCGAGCCGGGTCATGCGCGTAATATCGAAATGGGGCGCGACCTTTTCCTCGATCAGATGGACAATGCGATCGACATTGCCGGCCTTGATGTCCTTGTCGTTTCGCACGATCGAGAGCACATCTTCGGTGGTGTTGCGCACCAGCACGTCCGGTGATGACGTCTGCGACCGGACTTCGAATGCCGTCACGAAAGCCGTGAACAATAGCAATGCGATCAGCCGCCGCCCTGTCCTGTTGCCAATTCGCGTGTCCATTGTTGGCCCCACTAATACCGATTCGCCCCGCTACTTTCCCTTTTCCGTGCCGGTCTCTGCCGCCTTGCCATACAGAAATTGCCCGATAATTTTCTCCAGCACCACCGCCGATTGAGTGATCATCAGGCGCTCGCCGTCCTTTAGCATGTGATCGTCACCCCCGCCGTCCATGCCGATGTACTGCTCGCCGAGCAGGCCGGCGGTCAGGATCGAGGCCGAGGAGTCCTTCGGGAACTTATAACGATTGTCGATACGTAAAGTTACACGGGCACGGAAGCTCTGGTTATCGAAAATTACGTCGGCCACGCGCCCGACCACCACTCCCGCGCTTTTCACCGGCGCGCGCGGCTTAAGTCCGCCGATATTGTCGAACTCAGCATATACCTCATAGCTGTCGGCGACGTTGAACCCGCTCATGTTTCCAACTTTGAGCGCCAGGACCAGCAACGCGCCGATGCCGGCACAAACGAACAGTCCCACCCACAGGTCGAGCATCGAGCGTTCCATCACACCCCCCGAAACATGAATGCAGTCAATACGAAATCCAGGCCCAGGATGGCCAGCGACGACGTCACCACGGTACGCGTGGTGGCGCCCGACACGCCTTCCGCGGTCGGCGGAGCATCGTAACCCTCGAACAGCGCGATCCAGGTCACGGCGACACCGAACACGAAACTCTTGATCACGCCGTTGACGATATCCTCGCGGAAATCAACCGCGTTCTGCATCTGCGACCAGAACGAGCCTTCGTCCACGCCGATCAACACCACCCCGACCAGGTAACCCCCGAATACGCCCATGGCGCTGAACATTGCGGCCAGCAGCGGCATCGAGATCACCCCGGCCCAGAAGCGCGGCGCCACAACGCGGGCGATCGGATCCACCGCCATCATTTCCATTGCGGACAGCTGCTCGGTCGCCTTCATCAGACCGATCTCTGCGGTCATGGCCGAACCGGCGCGGCTGGCGAACAACAGCGCCGAGACCACCGGACCCAGTTCGCGTACCAGCGACAGGGCGACCAGCACGCCGAGCGCAGATTCGGAACCGTAGGTCTGTAGCGTCTGGTAGCCCTGCAGGCCGAGCACCATTCCGACGAAAAGACCCGATACCAGAATGATGATCAGCGACAGCACGCCAGTGAAATAAAGCTCGCGGATGATCAGGCGCAGACGGCGGAAACTGGTTCCGGACTGCAGCAGTATCAACGCGAAAAAACGGCTGGCGTAACCGAGCCGCCACAGGCCGTTGACGGTGTGATGGCCGATGGTTCTGACGTTAACGATGGCAGAGCGGTTGAACATGTTATCGGTTGAGCTTCAGATCGTCGCGGTAATCCGCGCTCGGGTATTGAAACGGCACCGGCCCGTCGGGTTCACCATAGACGAACTGATGGACCAGGGGCTCCGCCGATGCCTGCATCTCCTTCGGGGTGCCCTTGGCCACGATCAGGCCGTCGGACAGATAGTAAACGTAGTCGACCATTCTCAACGATTCTTGCACATCGTGGGTCACCACGATCGAGGTCGCACCGAGCGCATCGTTGAGCCGCCGGATGAGATTACCAATGACGCCCAGCGAAATCGGATCGAGTCCCGCGAAGGGTTCGTCGTACATGATCAGCATCGGGTCGAGCGCGATTGCGCGTGCCAGCGCCACGCGCCGCGCCATGCCGCCGGACAGTTCCGAGGGCATTAGCCGGTGCGCGCCGCGCAGACCCACGGAGTGCAGCTTCATCAGCACCATGTCGCGAATCATCGCTTCCGGCAGATCGGTATGCTCGCGCATCTGGAACGCGACGTTATCGAACACCGACAGGTCGGTAAAAAGCGCGCCGAACTGGAACAGCATGCCCATACGGCGGCGCATCCGGTAGAGGCCGTCGCGGTCGAGTTCGTGCATCACTTTGCCCGCCACCTTGACCTGGCCCTGGCGCGGTTTAAGCGCGCCGCCGATCAGACGCAGAATCGTGGTCTTGCCGGAACCGCTGATGCCCATGATCGACACCACCTTCCCGCGCGGAATGGACATGTCGATCCCGCTCAGGATCGGGCGGGTCTTGTCGTACCAGAAATTCAGGCCGCTAATTTCTACGAGATTGTCGGAATGCATCATGATCATCGAGATCGAAACTGGCGAGCATTGTAGCGGAGAGCGGTGCGCACCGCAGAGTGCTTGCATGTTGGCGCGATTGCGTGCACTTTTGCGCAACTACAACAGGTTCGGATCACTACCATGACGACGCACGAGGCGGGGGATTCCTCCGCGATCAGTTTTCTGGGGCTGAGCAAGTCTTATGCGGACACTGCGGTCTTGCACGGGCTCGAACTCGACGTCCCGGCCGGCCGCACTTTTGGGCTGGTCGGAATGAACGGCGCGGGCAAGACCACGCTCATCAAGTGCCTGCTGGATTTCTGCGAATTCGATGCCGGGGACATCCGCATATTCGGTTTGCCGAGCCCGGATACCCGCGCCCGTGCGCGGCTGGCATTTCTGCCGGAACGATTCGTGCCTCCCTATTACCTGACCGGGGAGGATTTCCTGCGCTACATGATGAAACTGTATGGCTGCGACTACGAGCCTGCGCAAGTGGGACGCATGCTGGCGGGACTCGAACTCGCCGAGTCCGCCATGAACAAACCGGTGCGCACCTTTTCCAAAGGGATGACGCAAAAGCTCGGGCTCGCCGCTTGCCTACTCTCGGATCGCGAGTTGCTGGTGCTGGACGAGCCGACCAGCGGGCTGGATCCAAAGGCCCGCGCGTTGCTGAAAGTCCGGCTGCAGGCGGCGCACGCAGCCGGCCGCACCCTGTTCTTCACCTCGCATGCGCTCGCCGACGTCGATGAACTGTGCGACCGGATGGCGGTATTGCACGAGGGACAACTACGATTCTCCGGAACGCCTTTTGAGCTGCGTACCCGCTTCGACGCCGCCACGCTGGAGCAGGCCTATCTGGCCTGCATCCAGTGACCTGATATGGCTAACTCTATGAGCTGTCTAACTTTTCTGGCACAATCACGAGAATGAACCGGATCCTGCCGTGCCCGTCGGCAATATGGACGCCCAGACAGCGACCAAACCCGAACTGCTGATCGTCGACGACGATCCGCTCATCACCGACACGCTCAACTTCGTGTTGAGCAAGGACTACAGCGTGCGCGTCGCGGCGTCGCGGGCGCAGGTCAAAAGCCTGTTGCGCCAACTCGACGTACCGCCGGCACTGGCGCTCGTCGACCTGGGACTGCCGCCAACCCCGCACCGCCCGGATGAAGGCTTTCGCCTGATTACCGAACTACTGGCTTACTCACCGTCGATCAAAATTCTGGTGTTGTCGGGTCAAAACGACGAAGGCAATGCCCGTTACGCCCGCACCCTGGGAGCCGTCGAGTTCGTTGCCAAGCCCTGCGAACCCGAAGTCCTCAAGACCTTGCTCGCCAAGGCGCGGCAGATCGCCGAGGTGGAGCAGGGCTCCGCGGATCTTGACAGCGGCATCGTCGGCAGCGGTTTGGCCATCAGGAAACTGCATCAGCAGATCCTGCAGTACGCTCCAGCACCTTTTCCGGTGTTGATCGAAGGCGAGTCCGGCAGCGGCAAGGAGCTGGTGGCGCGGTCGCTGCACCGGCAGAGTCAGCGCGGCGCCAAACCTTATCTCGCGCTCAACTGCGCGGCGATTTCTCCGACACTGGTCGAACCGACTCTGTTCGGCTATGTAAAGGGCGCCTTCACCGGCGCCACGTCATCGCGATCGGGTTATTTCGAAGATGCCCACGAGGGCACGCTGTTTCTGGACGAAATCGGCGAATTGCCGCTGGAACTACAGTCCAAGTTGCTGAGAGTGCTGGAGAACGGCGAGTTCCAGCGCGTCGGCGAAACCCAAAGCAGGACATCCAACGCGCGCGTCATCGCCGCCACCAATCGCGATCTGCGCCAGGAGGTGCGCGCCGGGCGCTTTCGCGCCGACCTCTATCACCGCTTGTCGGTGTTCTCGATTGCCGTGCCGCCGTTGCGCGAACTAAGCGATGACAAGCTCAGGCTGCTGCAGCATTACTCGGCGATTTACGCGCGTCAGAGCGGGATGCAGCCTTTTCAGCTGGACCCCAAGTCGATGGGCCTGTGGATGCAGTATGGTTTCCCGGGCAACGTCCGCGAACTGCGCAATATCGTTATCCGCCTGACCACCAAGTACGCCGGCGTGACGGTCAACAGCGAACAATTGCTGGCGGAACTCGACTGGGAAGAGCCGGCCGCCAGGCAATCGGGAATGGCGCAGGCGCAGGACTTCAAATCCACAATGGAGGCGGCGCGCAAGCACCTGCAGGTGCACAAGAACTTCAATCTCGACGATGCGCTCAGGGAGCTGGAAAAGAGCTATGTCGAGGCCGCTCTGGATATCACCCGCGGCAACCTGAGCCAGGCGGCGAAGCTGCTCGGCATTCATCGAACCACGTTGTACAGCCGCATGCAGACCTATGCCGCCGCTGGGGAGGAGGGACAGTAAATGTATTACGCGTTTTTCGGGTTGACTCAGGCGCCTTTCAAGATCACCCCGGACACCGATATCTTCTTCGAGGGCGGCAATCGCGGAGCCATTCTCCAGGCGCTGATCTACGCAATTTCCAACGGCCAAGGAATCACCAAGGTGACCGGCGAAGTGGGCAGCGGCAAGACCATGTTGTGCCGCGTTCTGCAGACCCGGCTACCGAGCAACGTCGAAACCGTGTATCTGGCCAATCCAAGCGTGTCACCGGAGGAAATCCTGCACGCGATCGCATTCGACTTGCAGTTGCCGATAGCCAAGGACGCCGGCCGCCTCGAGGTGATGCACGCGCTTAATGCCTACCTGCTCGAGCGCCACAGCCAGCAGCGCCAGGTTGTGGTATTCGTGGAAGAGTCCCAGGGCATGTCGATCCCGACCCTGGAAGAGGTTCGCCTGCTTTCCAATCTCGAGACCCAGCAGCACAAGCTTCTGCAAATCGTGCTTTTCGGCCAGCCCGAACTGGACGAAAAATTGCGCCAGCCGCAAATCCGGCAACTGCGCGAGCGCATCACCCACAGCTTTACCCTGTTCCCGCTCGACAAGGAGGACGTCAAGGCCTATCTGTTTTTCCGCCTGCAGGCGGCGGGCTATCACGGGCCTGACCTGTTCAATCGCAGAGTGATCGCTTACCTTACCCGAGCGAGCGGCGGACTTACCCGGCGCATAAACCTGGTTGCTGATAAGGCACTCCTGGCAGCTTTTGCCGAAGGTACGCACAACGTCACCTTCAGTCACGTTAGGGCGGCGGTGCGCGACTGTGAGTTCAGCGACCTGCCGCGGCCGCGGCGCCTGGGGCCTTTCGTCTACGCGCTCGGCGGGCTGGCGCTTGGCGCCGTAATCGGCATAGTAATACTTGAAGCCTACCGGACGTTGCTCGCTCCCGCGGTACCGGGTTCGGGCCCCACGGCCCCGACACCAGCCGATGTGGCGGTGCCGGCGGCGCAAACGGCCGTTACCGCGCCCGCGGCGGCGACAGGCGTTACCCCGCGCAAAAGCCAGGCGCCGAACACGGCAATCGCGGCTGCCACGCCTGTAAACGAAACGAGTTCCACTGCGGGCGGGCCAACTGCCGAACCACGCTCCACGCCGCCAGGGGCACCCGCAAGCACTGCCGCGGCCGCACCCGTCTCCACGCAGCGCACCAGCAGCCCCTTCGTGAAAGGCGCCCAGTCCGCCGCGGCCCCGCCGCCAACATCGCAACAGGACCTTGCGGTGGCGGGCTTGACAGCAGGCGACCCGGATTCGACCGCTGGCAATGTTCTGGAACAGCGCTTGCGTGCAACCGAACAGTGGCTCGCAGAACAGAGTGGCAGCACGTACAGCATTCAACTGCTCGGCACCGGCAACCCTGCACTCCTAAGAGATTATTTCGAAACGATCGCTAAATATCTTGAAATTGAAAAGGTTTATGTGTACCGTACAGTGGCAAATCAGCGTCCTTCCTTGACTGTCCTTTACGGAAATTTCCTTGACCGCGCGGAGGTCGATCGGGTGCTGGAAAGTCTGCCGGAAGAACTGAAAACAAATCGCCCTTATTTCCGCACGATCCAGGGCGTGCGTTCGGAAATCGCCCGGCACAGGTCATAGCAGCCTGGGCGGCACTGAAACCGCTTTGGCAACAACCGCCTACAAGCCACGGAATACTTCTTAGAAGGTTGAGAATGGGTCATTGGGAGGGGCACGGCGCTTTTTGCGACCTGGCGACGCAGCAGTGGCGAGGACATGATGCCGCGCGCGGTTACATGGCGCAGCGACGCGGCTTTTCGATGCTGGCACTGATCCTTGTCGCCATGACCGCCGCGGGCTGCAGTTACAAGCCCACAGTTCGGCCTTCCGAGGGCCACATCAACGCCGAACAGTTTCCGCCCAAGGCCGCCACCGAGAAAATTCTTCCGCCAGTCAAGGTGATCGAATTCGTGCCAGTGCCGAAGCCGCAGGTCAAGGTTCCTACCTACAGCGTCGTGGTGCAGGACGTTCCGGTCAAGGAGCTTCTGTTCGCACTGTCGCGCGACACCAAGCAAAACATCGACGTGCACCCTGGCATCCAGGGATTGGTGACGCTGAACGCAATTGATGAAACGCTTCCGGCGATCCTTGAACGCATAGCCCAGCAGATCAATCTGCGCTATCGCACCGACGGTCGGAACATCGTCGTGGTGCCGGATACGCCCTATTTCAAAACCTACCGGATCAATTACGTGAACATGAGCCGCGACACCGCTTCCAGCGTCGGCGTCAGCGGGGAAATCTCCGGCTCATCGGTGGGCGGTGCCGGCCAGTCGCAGTCGGGAGGCGGACAAGGCACAGGCGGCGCTTCGAGCACCAAGGTGGAAACAAAGTCCAACAACAACTTCTGGGAGGTCCTGCGGCAGAACATCGAGTCCATCCTCGCGGCCAGCAAGGCATTGACACAGAGCGCCGATCAGCGCGCGCAACGTGCCGAAGCTGAACTTGCCGCCCGCGAGGAGCGCATCGCCCAGGCGGAAGCGGTGTCGCGCGCCGGCGCTAATGCCGCCTCGCTGTTCAGCGCGGCCTTCGGGCAAGGCACCACCGTGACCTCCGATACCAAGAACGACATCGTCGTAAATGCCGTCACCGGGACGGTAACGGTGCTCGGCAATGAAAAGCAACATGCGCTGATTCAGCAGTATCTGGACAGCGTCAGTTCGGCGTCACAGCGGCAAGTGCTGATCGAAGCCACCATCGTCGAGGTTCGGCTCTCCAACAATTACCAGGCCGGCGTGGATTGGAGCAAGGTGGCTATCGGCACAGGCGCTTCATTCACGCAGCAATTGCTCGGCGGACCGCCGACGGGGGCTCCCGGCGGCCTGACCATCGGCTACACGGATCCCGATGCCAGCGGAAGCAATGTCAACGCGACCGTCCGCTTGCTCGAGCAATTCGGCAACACCAGGGTGCTGTCGAGCCCGAAGCTGATGGCGCTCAACAATCAGACGGCGTTGTTGAAAGTGGTGGACAACGTCGTCTACTTCAACGTGGAAGCAGAGACCAACACCAACCAGACCACGTCCACCACCACGTTCACCACGACTGCAAGAACGATTCCGGTAGGTCTGGTGATGAGTGTGCTGCCGCAGGTCACCGAGTCGGGAACGGTGAATCTGACGGTGCGGCCGACCATCTCGCGCGTGCTGCGTTTCGTCAACGATCCCAATCCGGCGCTGGCCAATCCGTGCGGTATCCCGGTACCCGTCGGTGGCTGCACTATCCCATCGATCGAAAGCCCGGTTCCGGAGATTCAGGTACGTGAAATGGAATCGGTGCTGCAGGCCGGCAGCGGCCAGACCATCATTCTGGGCGGTCTGATGCAGGACGATGTGCGGCGCGACCGCGATGCCGTGCCCGGCCTGGGGCGGCTGCCCTCCCCCGTGGGCGATGCCTTCAGCTTCCGCGACGAGGCAGTGAGCAAGACCGAACTGGTAATCTTCCTCAAGCCGACGGTAATCCATAATCCGTCCCTGGACAGCGACGAACTGAAGTTCTTACAGCGTTTTCTCCCGGTCATGGACAAGAGCGGCAAGAACCCATGAGCCTCCTTCTCCAAGCCCTGCAAAAAGCCGCCAAGAGCCGCGAAGAAGCCGAGGGGGGAGCGGATTCCGAGCCCTCTGCGGGAGACCAGCTCGCGCTTGAGCCGATTGCGTCCGAGCCGGTGCTGCGGGACGAGTTGCCGAGCCATTCGCCGACTCCGGCGCAGGCGGCCACGGTGGTGCAGGCGAGCCGCTTGCCGGCGTTTGATCCCGTCGGCTATGTGCGCGATCACTACATGATCGTGTTCATCGGGGCGGCCCTGCTGGTCGCAATCATTTACGGCGGCTACGTCTACATCCAGGTTTCCAACCCGGCACTGTTGCGCTCAACGCCGGCGCCGATGATGGCACCGCTGGCCTCGGCTCCGGCGCCGGCTGCGCCCGTGGGGGCGGCGGGCGCGGCGGATAACGCGGCGAAGATTTCCGGGATGCCCGCTGACACGGCCACTGCAGCGGCGCCGTCCGTCGAATTGGCGTCGGCGCTGTTCAGCGACGCGACGGCAACTGCGCAGCCCGTCCAGGCGGACCGACCTGCGCGGGCGCCAACGACGCGCCCACGCCGTAGCACCAAGGCAATGGAGGCAACGGTGGCGCCGGAAAAAGCGATCGTCTCCTTGGCCGATCCGCCGGTCGAAACCGTGGTGATCAGGACCGAAGAAGCCACCGGCATATCGGTGAGCCGCCAGCCAGCTACGGTGGTGCCGGTGGATCCGATCCTGATGCAAGCCTACCAGGCACTGCAGCAAGGCGATCTGGCACGGGCGCGCAATCTATACCAGCAAGTCCTGCTGGCCGAGCCGAGGAGCATCGACGCGCTGCTGGGCCTGGGCGCCATCGCCTGGAAGGAGGGCCGGATCGAGGAAGCCGGCCAACGCTACCAGCGGGTGTTGGAACTGGAGCCGCGCAACCCCTATGCCCAGGCCGGCTTGATTGCGATCATCGGCGGCGCCAGCCCGCAGGCAAGCGAGTCCCGGCTCAGGCAATTGATCGCCCGCGAACCCTCGGCCTTCCTCTATTTCACCCTCGGCAACCTCTACGCCGATCAGGGCCAGTGGCCGGGCGCCCAACAGGCTTACTTCCAGGCTTATCAGCTGCAGCCGGACAACCCCGACTACGCGTTCAATCTCGCCGTCGGCCTCGAACATATCGGACAGTTCCGACCCGCGCTCGATTATTACCGCAAGGCGCTCGATCTGTCCTTCCGCAAAGGCCGCGCCAACTTCGACCAAAACCTCGTCATCCAGCGCGTTGGCCAGCTCTCCGCCCGCGTAGAGTAGTGGCGAGGTAGCACAACGATGGCCGAGCAGCGCAAAAAGCTTCGCCTAGGCGAGCTGCTGGTCCAGCAGGGACTGATCACCCAGGATCAGCTGCGCATCGCGCTCACCGAGCAGAAGACCCAGAACATTCCGATCGGTCGGCTGCTGGTGCGGCTTGGCTTCGTCACCGAGGCGGTGATTCGCGACATCATGGCGCGGACCATCGGTCAGGAGAGCATCGACCTGTCGCAGGTGCTGGTGGATGCGGAGGCGCTCAAGCTGGTACCTCAGGACTTCGCCCGCCGCCACCGGCTGCTACCGATCGCTTTCGATGCGGAAGAGAACGTGATGGTGGTGGCCATCACCGAGGTGTTCAACGTAGTGGCGCTGGACCAGTTGCGAGCCACCCTCGGCCAAGACATACAGATGAAGACGGTGCTCGCGGGCCAGGCCCAGCTCGACGAGTTCATCGACCAATTCTACGGCCACGAGTTGTCGGTCGACGGCATCCTACGCGAGATCGAGACCGGCGAGATCGACTATCAGAGCATTCAGGCAATCGGCGACGAGTACACCCAGCCCATCGTGCGGCTGGTCGGGGCGTTGCTTGTTGACGCGGTCAAACGCGGCTCGTCCGACATCCATTTCGAACCGGAATTCGCTTTCCTGCGCATCCGCTACCGCATCGACGGCGTGCTCGAGCAGATACGCAGCCTGCACAAGAACTACTGGCCGGGGATTGCGGTGCGGCTGAAGGTGATCAGCGGCATGAACATCGCCGAGACCCGTGCACCGCAGGACGGACGGCTTTCGCTCAACCTCAACGGCCGGCCGGTGGACTTCCGGGTCTCGTCGCAACCCACCATTTGGGGCGAGAACATCGTGCTGCGTGTGCTCGACCGCGAGAAATCGATCATCAATCTCGAGCAGATGGGTTTGCCCAAGTCGGTCATGGCGAAGATCAACCTGATGCTCGCAAGGCCGGAGGGAATCATGGTGCTAACCGGCCCGACCGGAAGCGGCAAGACCACCACGCTGTACTCGATGCTCGCCAAACTCAATGTCGAGTCGGTGAATATCATGACCCTTGAAGATCCGGTCGAGTATCCGGTGGCGATGATGCGCCAGACCTCGGTAAACGAAACGGCAAAAATAGATTTCGGCAACGGCATCCGCTCGATCATGCGCCAGGACCCGGACATCATTCTGGTCGGGGAAATCCGCGACCGCGATACCGCGGAAATGGCGTTTCGGGCAGCAATGACCGGCCACCAGGTGTTCACCACGCTGCATACCAATTCCGCGTTGGGGACTTTTCCGCGCCTGCTCGACATCGGCATCGCGCCGGACATCATGGCCGGCAATATAATCGGCATCATTGCGCAGCGACTGGTGCGCCTGCTGTGCAAGCACTGCAAGGACGCTTACACGCCGTCGCCGGAAGAACGACAGCTGCTCGGCGGCGATATCGATGGCGACCTCAAGATCTACCGCCCGGCGGGCTGTCCCCGTTGCAATCACCGCGGCTATCGGGGCCGCACCGCAATCATGGAAATCCTGCACATGGACAACGATCTGGACGAACTGGTCGCGCGCCGGGCCTCACCACGGGAGTTGCGCGGGGCGGCCCATGCCAAGGATTTCCGCTCACTCGCCGACGAGGGCGTACAAAGGGTGGTTGACGGGATCACCAGCCTGGCGGAAGTGGCGCGCGCCATCGATCTTACCGGACGGGTGCACTGACGATGCCGCGCATCACGCCGGTATTGCGCTCGACGGGTGTTCCGAAACCATAATGTGACACCGAGGCAGTGATGCCGGCATTCGAATACAAGGCGGTAGACAGAACCGGGCGGTCCGCCCGCGGTAAGCTCGACGCCGCCAACGAAGTCGACCTCGAGTTGCGGCTCAGGAAGATGGGGCTCGACCTCATCACGACCCGTTTGCTGCGCGGCCACAGCTCCACACTGGCGAGCGGCAGCATCACGCGCCAGGACCTGATCACATTCTGCTTCGACATGGAACAGATCTCCCGCGCCGGAATTCCAATTCTCGAGGGACTTCGAGACTTGCGAGACGGCATGGAGAACCCGCGTTTCCGCGAGGTCCTGACCTCGGTCATCGAAGATATTGAAGGCGGCAAAACCATGTCGCAGGCGCTCGCCACATTCCCAAGGGTTTTCAATACCGTATTTGTCAGCCTGATTCGCGCCGGTGAACTCTCCGGTACGCTCACTGAAGTGTTCGAGAACCTCGGGGGAACGCTCAAATGGCAAGACGAACTGATCTCGCAAACGCGCCGGTTGCTTGTCTATCCGGCATTGGTTTTCGTCGTAGTCCTCTGCGTGATGCTGTTCCTCCTGCTCTACCTGGTTCCGCAGGTCACGTCTCTAATGAAAACCATGGGGCTCGTACTTCCACTCCAGACCCGGGTACTCATCTGGCTGTCCGATGTCACCGCGACTTATTGGCCGGTTTTGATGCTGCTCCCGGTTATCGTCTCTGTGGGAATCAGTTTCATGGTGCGAACTAATCCGCGCGCGCGCTATCTGTGGGACTACGCGATCTTGCGCCTGCCGGTAACGGGAACAATTATGCAAAAGATCATCCTTGCCCGCTTTGCCAATTTCTTCGCATTGATGTACCGCTCCGGCATCACCATCCTGGACGCGGTGAAAACCAGCGAGGATATTGTCGCCAACCGCGTGATTGCGGAAGGCCTGCAACGTGCCGGACAGCAGATCAACGCCGGCGAAAACCTGACGGAAGCTTTCGCCAACCTCGGAGTATTCCCGCCTCTGGTGATTCGCATGCTTAGGGTGGGCGAAAGCACCGGCGCACTCGACGTGGCGCTGATGAACATCACTTACTTCTACAATCGCGACGTGCGCGAATCCGTAGACAAAGCGCTCAAGCTTCTCGAGCCCATGCTGACGCTGGTTCTGGGTGGAATGCTCGCTCTGATCTTGTTCTCAGTGCTGACCCCGATATACGATATCATCGGGAAGATCCAGGTCTAATAATGGCCGTCAAGCTTCTACTCTGTGTGTCCGCCGATCAGGCCACGGCCGCATTGTGGCAAGGGCGCCATTTTGCCGGATGCAGGCGTTTCGACAACGATGAGAACGGCTGGATTGCGTTCAGCAATTACCTCCGCGCCGGCCGGGGCATACCGATGCACATCATGGTGGACTCGGTAGACGAGGACTTCCGTTTCGAAACGTTACCGCATGTGATGGGCCGCGACCGCGCGGAAATGGTTGGCCGGAAACTGAAGCAACTGTATCGCGGTACGTCCTACTACTCGTCGTCGCTGCAGGAACGCGGTGCCGGTAAGCGCAAAGACGACCGCTACCTGTTCGCTGCGCTTACCGATCCCGAACTTTTGAGTCCCTGGTTGCGCGCAACTGAATCCAACGGCCTGCCTGTCGCCGGGGTCTATCCGCTGCCGATGGTGACCACTTCGCTGATTGAGCGCTTGCGGTTGAAGCACACCAATCTGCTGATCGTCACCAAGAATACCGCGGGCGTGAGGCAGACATTCTTCAAGAACCTCAAATTCCGCATAAGCCGTCTGACGCCGTTACGTGATGCGACTGGGGTCGCCGACCAGTACTATGCCGACGAAATCAGCAACACGCGGATGTATCTGGACGCGCTGACGGTCACCCACGTAGACGACACGCTGCAGTTGCTGATCCTCGACCAGGACGACTCACTTGCGGGCCTGCCGGCGGCGATTATGCGCGGTCGCCCGAATATGCAGTGTGACTTGCTGGCCCGCGCCGATATCATGTCCCGTTTCGGCATTGCAGCTGCGGAACTCGATGCATCGGCCGACGCATTGCATCTCCATCTGCTGGGCGAAAAGAAGCCTGCCATCAATTTTGCACCGACCCAGGTCACCGGCGGTTTCCAGCGTTACCTTGGACGGCGCTGGTTGTACGCCGCCTCGGCTGCAACATTGGGGGGCGCAGTGCTCTGGAGCGGTGTCAATGCGTTCGAAGTGTTGCGGTTGCAGGACGACATGGTAGGCCTGCGCCGGCAGACGCAGGAGTTCCATGCCAAGTACCAGCAAGTGACTGCGGAGTTTCCGCAGGCGCCTATCGCCGCCGACAACCTGCGCCATACTATCGAATTGGCGCAGCAGGTCAGGGGCAGCGTGCGTACGCCGGAGTCGATGTTCCTGGTGGTCAGCCGCGCACTTGATGCTTCGCCTCAGATCGAACTCGCTCGAATCGCATGGCATTACGGCAGGCCTCCGGCCGGAATCGGTGCCGACCTTACCCAGCCGGGGGCAAGCGACCCACCTCCGCTGGATCCGGGGACGCTGGTGCAAACCGGGGTGCTGCGTGGCGAGGTCACGCCTTTCGATGGCGACTACAAGGCAGCGATGCGGCTCATAAGCGCCTTTGCCACCCGCCTTGCGGCCGACGACAAGGTGGTCGAAGTCCGGACCTTGCGGTTGCCGCTTAACGTGAGCTCGGATACCGGCTTGAGCGGCAGCACCAGTGCGCCAAGCGAAAGAGGGAGCGCCCAGTTCGAAATTGCCGTCGTTTTCAAGGCCGGGGTGTAAAAACAAATGAAACTTGCCGCCAAAGATCTCGCCGTGATGAAACTGCCGCTTCTGCTGCTTGCAGCGGCGATCGCAGTTTCGTTCTTACTGGTGAGATTCTCCGCCGACAAGCGCGACAAGGCTGAATTGCAGCATCGCATCCAGTCTACTGCGCTGCAGGACGCCCGCAGCCGCTACCAGCGTTCGGGCGACGAACGCGAAACCATCCTGCGCTACCTTCCCGCTTACCAGCAACTCGAGAATCAGGGTTTCGTCGGCACCGAACAGCGGATCAACTGGCTTGAAGGCCTGCGCATGGCTAACACACAGGCCGGATTGTTCGGCGTGACCTATCAACTGGACGCCCGGAAGCCTCTGCCTCTGATCGGCCAAAGCAACCCGATGTCACAGCACTTGCACACATCACACATGAAGTTGTCTTTCGGACTGGTTCATGAAGGCGATCTCATGCGCTTCATCCAGGTGCTTGCAGCACAGCGGGCCGGGATATTCATTGTTACCGGCTGCGCGCTCGACCGCACAGGTCGCACCGATTCACCGGCACCCAGGCAGGCGAACCTGAGCGCTCAATGCGACCTGTCCTGGCTGACGGTCGATCCCGGAAAGGACAAGTCGTGACGCGGGGTCCGCGAATTCTTCTGGTCCTTGCCGCGATGCTGCCGTGGTGGGCAACGCATGCCGCAGAGCCTTTTGGAAGGTTGTTTTTTACGCCGTCGCAGCGTGCTGCGCTCGATGCCGGCAAGCAGGTGAGCAAGCCTCGCAGCGCGCGTGCCGTCGCGCCTCGCGGACCGCGGGCGGTGACGCTGAATGGAGTAGTGACCCGAAGCGACGGCGGGACCGCGGTCTGGATCAACGGACGTGCGGCGGACGGCAAGGGCGTTCCCGGGGTAAGAGCTTCGGCCTCCGCGACCGACCCAACGTCGGCCCAGCTTAGGGTTGGTGGTGTGCCGACGTCTGTGCGATTGCGCGTTGGCCAACAGTTGAACCGCGTGAGCGGCAAGGTCCTGGAGCCGTACGAATTGGCAACTCCCAGTGCAGCAGCGGTAGTGCACTCGCCGAAGAAATCGGCGCGAGAGGATGGTCCGGCGGCCGCGGGCGGCCCAGATAAGACGAGCGAGGCCGACGCCGACGAGCCGGCCAACGAATGAGCCCCCTTCAAGGCAGTCAAGCGCCAGTGACATCAAGCCGGACTCAACGCAATTCATTCGTGCACGCTGCCGCCCGGAAACAGCGCGGCGTTGCCCTGCTTGTCGTCCTTGTAGCGCTGGGTCTGCTGGTCGGGATGCTGGCAATTGGGTTCGCGGGCGATCTGCTACGCCAGAATCAGAGTCAACAAAGGACGACGGATGCGCTGGCTCAAGCCAGGGAAGCGTTGATCGGCTGGTCGGTGCAGCGTACCTCGTCGGTTACGCTTCCGAACGCGCGTCCTGGAGAGCTCCCCTGTCCCGATAAAGACAACGACGGCTTCGAAGACGGAACGTGCGTGCCGGGAGCCCTGGGGCGAGTGCCATGGAAGACGCTCGGTATTTCCGAACCGAGGGATGGCGCGGGTGAGACGTTTTGGTACGCCTTGGCAGGGCCGTTCCGAATCTGGGCCGTGAACGCCAATCA
>JAXIOX010000240.1:0-6156 GCA_045403275.1 Burkholderiales bacterium
TCGTGTGCAAGGACTACGCCGAAATGGTGAAGGAGGCCGACCGCATCGCTTCCGAACACGTGCAGGTGATGACCAGGGACCCGGATTATTTCCTGAAGAACATGAGCAACTACGGCGCGCTGTTCCTGGGGCCGGAGACCAATGTCTCCTACGGCGACAAGGTGATCGGCACCAACCACACGCTGCCCACCCGCAAGGCGGCGCGCGATACCGGTGGTTTGTGGGTCGGCAAGTTCATCAAGACCTGCACCTACCAGAAGGTGAAACCCGAATCCTCGGCGATGATCGGCGAATATTGCTCGCGCCTGTGTGCGGTCGAGGGGTTCGCCGGTCACAAGGCGCAGGCCGATCTTCGGGTCAAGCGCTACGCCAAGCGTCGCGCAGCGTGAAGGGCCGTGACTGACGTGACTGACGTGACTGTCGTGACTGCCGTAACGACGGTTTTACGACTCGCGACAGTCACGCAGTTACGATAGTCACGTAGTCACGATAGTCATGTAGTCACGATCAACCTCAGATTGCTTGAGCGATGACGTTCGAAAAATCTCTCCGGGACCAAATTTGCGTCGTTGTCGGTGGTTCGGGCGCAATCGGCTCCGCCATCTGCAGGCATTTCGCCGAAGCCGGGGCGACCTGCATCGTCACCTACAACCGCGGCAAGGAAGCCGCGAAGAATCTTTTGCCGAGCCTGCCAGGGAAGGGACATTGGGCCGCCAACGTGCCGTTTGAAGACGGCAGCGCGCTGAACATTCTGGCGGCCGACTTCGAGGCGAAGCATGGCCGGCTCGACGTGCTGGTCAACTGCGCTGGCATTACCCGCTACGTGCCGCACAACGATCTCGACGCGCTCGACGATCGGTTGATCGACGATATCTTCCGCGTCAACTGGCGCGGGCCGTTCGCCGCGGTCAGGGCCTTCCGCAAATTGCTGTTGGCCGGGGAAGGCGGACTGGTGATCAACATCTCCTCGATCGCCGGCGTTACCGCGATGGGAAGCAACGTCGCTTACTGCGCCTCGAAAGCGGCACTCGATTCGATGACCAAATCGCTGGCACGCGCACTGGCGCCCGAGATTCGGGTGGTTTCGGTTTCCCCCGGCCTGGTGGACACCGACTTCGTAAAGGGTCTGGACAAGAAGTGGCGCAACGAGCAAGCGGCACGCACGCCGCTCAAGCGTCTCGCCAGCGCCGACGAGATCGGCGCCGCGACGCTGGCCGTCGTAACCCACTTCCGCTACGCTACCGGCTGCATATTCCCGGTCGACGGCGGCCGGCCGCTGAACTGAAGGCGCGATATTCATTCATGGCTGAAACAAACTCGCTTTACAACGATGTGATCATGGATCACATCAGGAACGCGCGTAATTTCTGCGTGCTCGCCACCGCGAACCGCAACGCGCATGGCGTGAATCCGCTGTGCGGCGACCACTTCAACGTCTACGTGCGGGTCGAGGACGAGCGCGTCGTGGAGGCCAGCTTCCAGTGCGAATGCTGCGGAATCTCGATGGCTTCCGCCTCGGTCATGACCGAGGTGATCACCGGCAGGACGGTGAGCGAGGCCAGATCGGTGTACCGGCACTTTGAGCGCCTGCTGACAGAACCCGCGGCAAAAGAGGACCAGCCGGGCGATTACGGCCAGCTCGCGGTGCTGGCGCTGATCAGGGAGTTTCCCTCGCGCGTGGACTGCGCGTTGCTGGGCTGGAAGACACTGGTTGCCGCGCTTGACGGACGTTCCGAAGTGACGATCGGCTGACGGCTTCGGCCGAAGCCGGCTACTGTGCCTTGCAGATTTTGCGCAGGTCTCCGCCCGGGAATGCCGTCAGTGCTTCTACGTTGCCGCTCGCGTTAAGGCGCACGGCGAGGCCGTTGAGGTAACAATACATCCGCATCAACGCCGTTGCGCCGTCCTGGCCGGTTGCGGTCATTTCTCCCACCGATTGCGGTTTGCCGAAGCTCGCCCTGACCAGCGCCTCGGAAGAGCCGAAGCGCACGCCTTCCCGGGTCTGAAAGCTTTCGATGCGATCGACCTGAATGGAATACACGGTCTGATCGTGTTCCCGCACCAGAACCAGGATTGCACCATCCGCGGCCCCGGGGTCCGGGTAGCGATACAGCAGTGCCGGCCGGCCGCCGGGCATGCGTGAGTTGGTGCCGGACACCGGTTCACCAAATACCTCGATCAAATTGCGCAGTGGCATATCGAGGAACACCGGCCCGACTCGAATGCCCGGAATCACGGTCTTGTCGTGCAGCAGATTCTCGGCGGCGGGCGTTTCAACCTTTGCCGGCGGTGGCGCGGGCTCCTTTTTTGTCGACGCGCAAGCCGTCAGCGCAACCAGCACGATCGCAACCCACGGCATACGCAACGCGCGGCCCATGGTGTCCTATTTCGCTTCCGATTCGATCTCTTTGTCGCGTTCTTGCTTCTGCTGCTCCAGCGTCGAACCCAGTTCGGCGCCAGTGTTCATGGTGCGCGCACCTTCCCGTATTGTTCCCGACGGCAGGCTCTCGACGTTCTTCACCGGCGCCGAACTCCTGGCAGCGTCGGACGCCGGCGGCGGAGGAGGGTCGCTCTCCCCACAGCCGGAAACTGTTGTGAACAGCAAATATAACGAAACGGTGATGATATGACGCATCATGATGTCCCTCGCCTCTAACTTCTCGCCTCTAGCCTCGAGTCCCTCACCCCTCACCCCTCACGCTTTACTTCATCGTCGGCATCACGAACTCGGCGCCTTTGCGAATGCCGGTCGGCCAGCGCGTGGTGACGGTTTTGAGGTGGGTATAGAAGCGCACGCCCTCGGGGCCGTAGGCATAGTGGTCCCCGAACAGCGAGCGCTTCCAGCCGCCGAAACTGTGGAAGGCCATCGGCACCGGGATCGGGACGTTGATCCCGACCATGCCGATCTGGATCCGGGTGGCGAATTCGCGCGCGGCGTCGCCGTCGCGCGTGAAGATCGCCACGCCGTTGCCGAATTCATGCTTGTTGACCAGGTCCACCGCAGTTTCGAAGTCCGCCACGCGCACCACCGACAGAACCGGGCCGAAGATTTCTTCCTTGTAGATGGTCATTTCCGGCTTGACGCCGTCGAACAGACAGCCGCCCAGGAAAAAGCCGTTCTCATGGCCTTTCACCTTCAGCCCGCGGCCATCAACGACCAGCTTCGCGCCTTCCTTGACACCCAGTGCGACGTAGCCGGTGACCTTGTCGAGATGCTGTCTGGTAACCAATGGACCCATTTCCGCGGCGCTGTCGGTACCGGTATTGATCCTGAGGTTCCTGGCGCGTTCAGCGAGTTTTTCCACCAGCTTGTCGGCGACTCCGCCAACCGCGACTGCCACGGAGATGGCCATGCAGCGCTCGCCCGCCGAGCCGTAGGCCGCGCCGGTCAGCGCATCCACGGCCTGTTCGAGATCGGCGTCCGGCATTACCACCAAGTGATTCTTGGCGCCGCCGAGCGCCTGCACGCGTTTGCCGGAAGCCGTGCCGGTGCGATGGATGTATTCGGCGATCGGAGTGGAACCAACGAAGCTCACCGCGTTGACGCGCGGGTCATGCAGCAGCGCATCCACCGCAACCTTGTCGCCGTGCACCACGTTGAGCACGCCGTCGGGCAGACCTGCTTCCTTCAGCAATTTCGCCAGATACAGGCTCGCCGACGGATCGCGTTCGGAAGGCTTGAGGACGAACGTATTGCCGCAGGCGATCGCGACCGGGAACATCCACATCGGCACCATCACCGGGAAATTGAACGGCGTGATGCCCGCGCACACGCCCAGCGGCTGGCGCACCGAATAGCTGTCCACGCCGGTGCCAACCTGCTCGGTAAATTCACCTTTGAGCAGATGCGGGATACCGCACGCGAACTCGACGACTTCGACACCGCGGGTGACTTCGCCCCTCGCGTCGGAGAGGACCTTGCCGTGCTCGCTGGTGATGATCGCCGCCAGCGCATCGGCGTGTTGATCCAGCAGTTCTTTGAACTTGAACATGACCCGCGCACGGCGCAGCGGCGGAGTGGCGGCCCAGGCCGGAAAGGCCTTGTGCGCGGCATCGACTGCCGCGGCGACTTCGGTTTCGCCGGCGAACGGCACCCGCGCCGCTGCCTGCCCGAGTGCCGGATTGAACACGTCGCCGAAGCGGCCGCTAGTCCCGGCATTTTCCTTGCCGCCGATGAAGTGGTGAATTTCCTTCAGGACCGACGCCTGATTGAGTGGCTTGTTCATGTATTCCTTTCCTTTCTTTCCAGCGAAACGCTCACCGCAGAACGAAACGCTCACCGCAGAGGACGCAGAGGACGCAGAGGAAAACCAAAAACGAGGAAAAGCGACTTGGGGTTAATAAGGGGCTGATTGTGAACCTGTGCCGCCAACTTTCACTGCGCTAGATCATCGGCCAATGAAAAGATTCAACCCGGGTATGCTTTTTTTCTCTTGCCTTTCCTCTGCGTCCTCTGCGGTAAGTGCTTGTTAAATTCCAAATCACTATCAGGCAGCGGCGGCTTTGCGGCCGTTTGTGACATGCTGGTCTAGCGGATAAATCGGCCGCCGCAGCTTGCGGTATTCGAACTCGGTCCAGTCCGAGGATGACACGCCGGGGGCGTCACAGAACACCATGCCCTTCGCGATCGGCAGGAACACCGGCCGGAAGTACATCCGCGACTTCAGCAGCAGGTAGCGCTGGCGCGCGGGGTCGATGCCCACACTCTCGAACACGCCGCGGTCCCAGGGTTCCTGATTGCGCTCGGAGATGACGACCTGAGCGATTCCGGTGTCGAGCACCACAGTTTTGCCCATGAAGCAGCGCATTCCGGTGAACTGCGGGCCGGTGATCGTGTACTCGCCGTCCGTGATCGCGCGGATGACCCCGCTCAGCGTCAAGGGCTCGCCCTTGCGCCGGATCGAGGGCATGTCCATCTTGCCGCCCACCGGAAGCGTGACCCGCGCGCCCTTGCCGGCTTCAATCATCTTCGCGACTGCTTCCGGATCGCGGATGGGCGCCACCGCGATGCCGGTCAGGCCCTGGCGCAGCGCCTCGCGCAGCACGTACATCGTGTCCTGCGTTGAGCCGGAGGCGCAGTTGTCGGCGTGATCCAGCAGCAGGATCGGTCCACCCGACTGTTCGCCCATGCGCTTTGCTTGCGCGATCGACTGCTCGAGCGGCTGTCCACGGTAGATGAAATCGTCCTTCTGCGCCCAGGCGACGTCGAGGATTGCATTGCACGCCCTCACGGCTGCGGCCTTGCCGGCGTCCGCGACCGTGACCACGCTGATGCCGGCGTCGTGAATGTCGGCCATCTGGAAGCCGCCGAATGCGGTGGCGGCCAGCAGACCGTCACGTTCCGCAGCACGGGCGGCATCGACGAAATCCTTCATAGCACCTTCGGAGGTGTTCTGGCGCAGCGTCTGCGCCAGGATCGGCGCGTTGCCCCACGCCATCACCGGCTTGACCTCCGCATTCATCATGCGCAGCAGGATGGAGCCGGCTAGCTGCCCGGATTCGTACTGGTCCACGTGCGGATAGGTCTTGTACCCGGTAATGACGTCGCAGTTGTGCACCATGCGTTCGGTGACGTTGGCGTGCAAGTCCAGCGATACCGCGATCGGTGTGCGCGGCGCGATGGCGCGCAGCTTTTCCAGCAGCGTGCCTTCGCCGTCGTCGGTGCGCTCCGCCACCACCATGGCGCCGTGCAGGTCGAGAAACACCGCATCGCAGCCTTTGGCGACCGCGCTACAGATCGCCTCGCAGATGCGGTCATAGGCGTTGCCGTCCACTGGCCCGCTTGGATTCGCCCACGCGGCCACCGGAGTGACCACCTCCGCGCCGGCATTTGCAGCCAGGTCCAGGAACGCCGCCATGGCCATGCCCTTGCCCTTCGTCGCCTCGAAGGCGTCGCGGCCGAGATACGGCCCCTTGGGCCCGAACTCCTCCCACGGTGTTGGCACCGGCGAGAAGGTGTTGGTCTCGTGCTGCATCTGGGCGATGACGAATTTCATGACTTATCCGATGAAAGCTCTAACCGCAGAGGACGCAAAGGACGCGGAGGAATGGCAAGATCAAAAGAACATGCGCGAGTCAAAAACAGGTATCGATGGTGAGTTTGCACGTGGCTTGTTGTTATCACCCATATTGTTCTTCCTCGTTTTGGTTTTCCTC
>JAXIOX010000281.1:0-7687 GCA_045403275.1 Burkholderiales bacterium
GAGTGCACCGTCATGTGCAGCAGCGCCGCAAAGGTGGCGAGCGCGCCGCCCATGCCGAACGCAAAAGTCATCAGCCCCATGTGCTCGACCGAGGAATAGGCGAACAGGCGCTTGACATCCTTCTGGCGCGACAGCAGGAATGCGGCCGCCACCACCGACAGCAGGCCGAAGCCCATCATCAGGTTACCGGCGAAATGGGTGCCGAGTGCGCCTTCGACCAGCACTTTGGAACGCACCACTGCATACAGCGCGACGTTGAGCAACAGCCCCGACAGTACTGCCGAGATCGGCGTCGGACCTTCAGCGTGGGCATCCGGCAGCCAGTTGTGTAATGGAACCAGTCCCACCTTGGTGCCGTAACCGACCAGCAGGAACACGAATGCGAGCCCCAGTACGGTAGGCTCGAGATCGCCTTTCACCGCGTTCAAATGCGTCCACAGCAGCGCGGTACCGCCCGGCCCCAGCACTTTCTCGGCGGCGAAATACAGCAGTATGGTGCCGAACAGCGCCTGCGCAAGCCCCACGCCGCAAAGGATGAAGTACTTCCACGCCGCCTCCAGACTCGCCGGCGTGCGGTACAGGCTTACCAGCAGAACGGTGGTGAGCGTGGCCGCTTCCATCGCCACCCACAGGATTCCGACATTGTTGGTGAGCAGCGCGAGCAGCATGGTGAAGCTGAACATCTGGTACATGCTGTGATAAAGCCGCAGCCGGTTTGGTGACAGCCTGCCGTGATTCAACTCGATGCGCATGTACGGGCGGCTGAAGAGCGAAGTCGTGAACGCGACGAACGCCGTCAACGCCACCAGGAACACGTTGAACGAGTCGACGAAGAAATTTTCATTCCATACCAGCATCGGCCCGTCGGTGATGATGCGCGCGGTGAGAACCGCGGCCGCCGCGAAGGTGAGCAGGCTCATGCCGGAGTTGAGCTCGGGTGCGAAATTGCGATGCCCCCAGAATCCGAGCACGATGCCACCGGCAAACGGTACCCCCAATACCAGCAGAAGCTCCATCAGCGTTCCTTGAGTTTTTCCAGGTGATGGATGTCGAGGCTTTCAAAGGTCTCGCGGATGTGGAAGAAGAACACGCCGAAGATCAGCGTGCCGACCAGCACGTCGAGCGCGATTCCCAGCTCCACCACCATCGGCATGCCATAAGTGGCGGAAGTCGCAGCGAAGAAAAGACCGTTTTCCATCGCCAGGAAGCCGATCACCTGCGAGACCGCCTTGCGTCGAGTGATCATCATCAGAAATGCAAGCAGAATGCAGGCGGTGGCGACACCGAGCGTGCTTTTGGTGATGGTGCCGGCGAACTGCGAGATCGGAGTGGCCAAATTAAATGCGAAGATCACCAGCGCAATGCCGATGAGCATCGTTGCCGGCATGTTGATCAGCGTCTCGACGTCCCAGCGCACGTTCAACGCGCGGATCAGGCGGTGCATGATCCACGGCAGCAGCAGCACCTTGAGGACCAGCGTCAGCATTGCGGAGTAATACAGATGACCCTGGTGCGTCGAGTAGGCGACCACCAGCGTCGAGAGAACCAGCACGAAGCCCTGCGCGGCAAACAGGTTGATCAGCGACAGAATGCGCCGCTGCGTGAGCAACGCGAACGCGAGCAGCAGCAGCAATGCCGCGAACAGGTTGATCAATTGTGCGTGGAACGGCAGGTTCATGTTAGTTCAAGATCTTTGACCGCAAAGGACGCGAAGGACGCAAGGTAAATCTTCATAAACCGTTAACCACGCGGTTGATACCGTCCCTCATATGAACCACATTGAAGTTGAGCAGGAAGCCCAGTTTAGACTTACTGAGTTTCAGATAGCTCAACAACTGGGCGTTGTGAATCGGCATCAGCTTCTCGACTGCTTTGATCTCGATGATAACTTTCCTGCTAATCCACAAATCAATTCGATAACCGACATCCAGGGTGTTGCCTCGATAATGGACAGGAAGTCCCACCTCCTGTTCGACCTCAAGCCCTCCCTGAACCAATTCATGCGCCAAGCACACCTGATAGGCACTTTCGAGCAAACCAGGTCCCAGTGCGCTATGAACCTTGAGCGCCGCCTCAACGATGCTCTTTCCTATCCTTTCCTCTTCCAAGTTTTTCCTTTGCGTCCTTCGCGTCCTTCGCGGTTCAAGACTTTTCCATGTTTTAGCGTTCGAGCAGGAAATGTATGAGCATGCCGAGCGTGGCAAGCATGAAGGCGGTACCCAGAAATTCGGGCGCACGGAAGATGCGCATTTTGGCCGACACCGTCTCGAGCAAAGCAAGCCCGGCACCGGCGCCGACCAGCTTCAATACCAGCGCGGCGAGTGCGATGGGCAATCCAATCCAGTCGCCGGCTCCGGCGATGCCCCAGGGCACGAATATGGCGATGCCGATCGCGACGTAGGCGGTGAGTTTGAGGCTCGCCGCCCATTCGATCAGCGCCAGATGGCGCGCCGAGTACTCGAGGATCATCGCCTCGTGGATCATTGTGAGTTCGAGGTGCGTGGACGGGTTGTCGATAGGTATGCGCGCGTTCTCCGCCAGCAGCACCATCAGAAAAGCGACCGCCGCGAACGCCATGCTCGGATAAATCACGAATTCGCGCTGGCCAAGGGTCTCGACGATGGTCGCCAGTGAAGTGGAGTGGCTGATAAGTGAGGCGGTAAACAGCGTCATCAGCATCGCCGGCTCGGCCAGGAATCCGATCATCATCTCTCGGCGCGCGCCCAGCGTGCCGAACGATGTGCCAACGTCCATGCCGGCGAGCGACACAAACACGCGTGCCAGCGCGAACAGGCCGACCAGTGCGATCACGTCCGCTGCAGGTGCAAACGGCAGCGACGTCGCCAGCACCGGCACAATGCCGACCGCGAGCCACATGCATCCAAACAGGATGTATGGCGTGGCGCGGAACAATGGCGAGGCGGTGTGCGCGAGCACCGCATCCTTGTGGAACAATTTGTGCAGCACCTTGTACGGCTGCCAGATTCCCGCACCGCTCTTGTTCTGCAGCCAGGCACGGCACTGATTGACCCAGCCCAGCATGAGCGGCGCGATCAGCACCACCAGCACTGACTGCAGCACCTGAAAAATGATTCCGCTGGTCACGCTCATTGAGCGAATACCAGCAACGCGGTCAGGGTCAGAAAACTGAAGAGCAGATACACCGAGATGCGCCCCTGCTGCAGCCTGCCAACGTGGCCGGACAGGAAATCTGTGAAACGCGCTATCGGCAGATACATCGAGTACCAGTGCCGGTCCTCCACCGACTGCCTGAACACCGGCTGCGGATCGTCCGCCCGCGGGATTTCACGGTGGATCAGGTAGATTGGCGCAAAGATCTGGCGGATCGGCTGGCCGAACGCATCGGCGCTGTCCTGCATGCGCGACGTCTGCGCCGGGAAGCCGCAATCCCACGGATCGGCGCGGCGCAAGCGCCCATGATAGACGTGGCGCACCGCGAGGAAGGTCAATCCGAACACCGCCGCGATCACCAGCAGGAATACGACCGGGCTGTAGCTTGCCTGCGCGCTGGAGGTCGGCACCAACCACAGCCAGCCCGCGGACATCGTCTCCTCGCTCAGGCCGGTCTTGATCAGGGCAAGGCTGACTTTGTCGAGCTCGCCGATCATGAACACCGGAAACAGCCCGAGCGCGAAGCAGGCGAGGGTGAGCCACAGCATGCCCGCGCGCTCCCAGCGGCTCGACTCGCGCGGTTGCTCCGCGAACTCGTGACGGTGCTGGCCGAGGAAGGCGATGCCGTAGACCTTGACGAAGCACATGCCGGTCAGTGCCCCGGAGAGCGCGAGCACTGCGGCGACGATCGGCACCAGACTCCTCACTACGCTGCTTTCCAGCAGCGGCGCCTGCAGCGAAGCCTGGAAGGTAAGCCACTCGGACACGAAGCCGTTCAACGGCGGCAACGCCGAGATCGCCAGCGCGCCCACCAGAAAATAGAGCCCGGTGTGCGGCATGTAGCGGATCAGCCCGCCCATCTCGTTCAGGTTCCTCAACCCCGTCGACTTCAGGATCGAGCCGGCACCGAGGAACAGCAGGCCCTTGAACACCGCGTGATTAAGCGTGTGATAAAGCCCCGCGATCAGCCCGAGCGCGCCGGCAACCAGGTGGCCGCTGCCGATGAATACCATCGACAGCCCGATACCGATCAGGATGATGCCGATGTTCTCGACCGAGTGGTAGGCGAGCAGGCGTTTCAAATCGTGCTGCATCAGCGCGAACAGCACACCGAACAGCGAGGTGGCGGCGCCGAACAGCAGCACCGTGAGACCCCACTCCCAGCGGATGCCGCCGATGAGATCGTAGATAACGCGCACCATGCCGTAGATCGCGGTCTTCAGCATCACGCCGCTCAACAAGGCGGACACCGGCGATGGCGCCGCCGGATGCGCTTCCGGGAGCCATACGTGAAGCGGCAGCATGCCAGCCTTGGCGCCGAAGCCGAAAAATGCGAGCAGGAACGCCGCCGTGGCCCAAACACCGTTCAGGTCCGCTGCGCGCAGCGTCTCGAACGTGTAGTCGCCGCGGCCGCCATGAAGTACTCCAAAACACAACAGGATGCCGAGCGCGCCGATATGCGCGACCAGCAGATAGATGAAGCCGGCCTTGCGGTTCTGCTCCTGATGGTGTTCGGTGGTGACGAGGAAATACGACGAGAGCGCCATCGACTCCCAGGTGACCATGAACAGGTAGGCGTCATCGGCGATCAGCACAAAGGCCATGCTGGCAAGGAACACGTGATACTGCAGGCTCAGCAGCCCGAGCGCCTTGCCCCCGGTGTCGCGAAAGTAGCCGGCGGCGAACAGCGAAATACCGAACGAGACCCCGCCCAACAGCAGCAGGAAAAACCCGGACAGCGCATCGATGCGAACGTGGAACGGCAGGTCGGGCAGGCCAGCCGGCAGAATCGCCGCGCTGGGCGGCGCGCCGATTGCCCACAGTCCGGTCGCCGCAAGCGCAAGCGACACCAGCGCCCCGACAGGAAACGCGGCGCCGGCGATGAGCCGCGGGGTGCGCATCAGTGCCAGCCCAATCACACCCAGCCCGATCCAGATCACCGCCAGCGTGACCACTACCTCAATCGGCCGCCAAGAAACGAAGTCCATTATTGATGTTTACGCGGTCGTAGGGCGGACCTTCAAGATGCCCGCGATGATAGCACCCGCATCAGCGCGCACCCAAACAAGGCCGACGTTGTCACACTTTCAGAAAATCCTGACGGCCGCCCAGCCAGCGCTCGAGATGGCGTTTGGCGCTCCCGGCATGGTCTCGCAGCAACTGCGGCGCGACATTGCGCGCCGCTTCCAGAAGATCGAGATCCTTTTCCAGATTGGCGAAGCGCAGCATCGGCACGCCGCTCTGGCGCGCGCCCAGCAACTCACCTGGACCGCGCAGGCGCAGATCGTGGCGCGCGATCTCGAAGCCGTCGGCATTCTCGTAGATGATGCGCAGCCGCTCGCGCGCATTGTCCGAGAGCGGGTTCTGGTACAGCAGGATGCAGACGCTGGACTCGGCACCGCGGCCCACCCGGCCGCGCAACTGGTGGAGCTGCGACAAGCCCATGCGCTCGGCATGCTCGATGACCATCAGCGAGGCATTGGGCACGTCCACGCCGACCTCGATCACCGTGGTCGCAACCAGCAACTGGATCTGGTTGGCCTGGAAGGCCGCCATTACCGCCGCTTTCTCCTGGTTCGGCAACCGCCCGTGCACCAGTCCGACCTTGAGGTTCGGGAAAGCCTGCCGCAGGCCGTCACAAGTATCGATTGCCGTCTGCAACTGCAGCGCTTCACGCCGCGCGTGAACCTTGAACGGCAATACCGTCGCGGCGCGGCGGGCGGCCTCGCCGCGGCCCCATCCCGCAAGCGCGTCCGTGCTCCGCGCTCCGGTGTCGGGTTCCTCGATCAGCGGGCACACCCAGTAGGCCTGCCTACCCGACAGACAGGCGTCGCGCACCCGCCGGAGCACCTCGTCCCGGCGCGTTTCGGATAACAGTTTGGTCACCACCGGCGTTCGGCCCGGCGGCATCTCGTCGATCACCGAAACATCGAGGTCGGCATAGAAACTCATCGCCAACGTGCGCGGAATCGGCGTGGCGCTCATCATCAACTGGTGCGGCTGCAACGCCTGGTCGGCGCGGCTGCCCTTCATGCGCAGCGCAAGACGCTGGTGCACGCCGAAACGGTGCTGCTCGTCGACGATGGCCAGCCCCAGTTTTTCGAACACGACCTCTTCCTGGAACAGTGCATGGGTTCCAACCGCGATACGCGCCTTGCCTGCTTCGATCGCCGCGAGCACTTTGTCGCGTTCCTTCTTTTTCAGGCTGCCCGTCAGCCACGCCGTTTCGATTCCCAGCGGCTCCAGCCACAGGGAGAATTTCCGATAGTGCTGCTCGGCGAGGATTTCGGTAGGCGCCATCACCGCTGCCTGATAGCCGCTCTCGATTGCCTGCAATGCCGCGAGCGCAGCCACGATGGTCTTGCCGCTACCGACATCGCCCTGCAGCAAACGCTGCATTGGATGCGGCCGCGCGAGATCGCTGCGGATCTCGTTGAGCGCGCGCGCCTGTGCGCGGGTGAGCCGGAACGGCAACGACGCCAGCAGGCGCTTCGACAAGCCCGAGTGCTGCAACAGAGGATGCGCGCGTACGAGCTTGCGGCGGTCGCGATGCAATCGCATCGACAATTGCTGCGCCAGCAACTCGTCGAACTTGACCCTGCGCCAGGCCGGATGGGCGTGCTCGACCAGCGCCTGGGCGTCGACGTCGGGCGTCGGGGTGTGCAACACATGGACCGCATCCGCGAACGGCGGAATTCCGAGCTTTCTCCGCACCGGTTCCGGCAGCGTGTCTTCGAGGTCGGCGCGCTCGAGTGCGCGCGCGGCAAGTTTGCGCAGCGTGTCCTGGCCCAGGCCCGCAGTGGTCGGATAGATGGGGGTCAAGGCCTGCGGCAACGGCTCTTCCCCGCGCAGCACGTGGAAGCGCGGATGCACCATCTCCGCACCGAAGAAACCCTGGCGGATTTCCCCCATCACGCGTACGCGTGCACCCGGAGCGAGTGCCTTCTGCTGGCTCGGATAGAAATTGAAGAACCGCATCATCAGCCTGCTGCTGCCGTCATCGACCTCGCAAACGAGTTGCCGGCCCGGACGGAATCTGACCTCGGTCTTCACCACTGTGCCCTCGATCTGTACGGTGTCCCCCGAAAGCGCGTCGTGGATCGAAACGATGCGGGTCTCGTCCTCGTAGCGCAACGGCAGGTGCAACACCAGATCCGAGAGTTGAAAGATGCCGAGCCGCGCCAGTCTGTCGCGCACCGCGGGGGTGGCAAATGCAAGAGAGGCGTGAGGGGTGAGGGGTGAGGGGTGAGGAGTAAGAGGTGAGGCGAGAGGCGTGAGGCGTGAGGCGGAAGAACCGGCCGCTTCAGAAAAAGCGGTTTTTTCTGGAAGGCGCGAACCCGCCGTCGTCTGACGAGCGGATTGCTTGTCTTTCTTTGGTATTGCCCGTTTCACGCCGCACGCCTCCATTGAGACGAGCTTCGTGGGAGGGTGTTCTGTTGTCGTTTCGCCTCTCGCCTCACGCCTCTCGCCTCACGCCTCTCGCCTCACGCCTCTCGCCTCACGCCTCACGCCTCTCGCCTCACGCCTCTCGCCTCACGCCTCTCGCCTCACCCCA
>JAXIOX010000110.1:0-16212 GCA_045403275.1 Burkholderiales bacterium
GTGCGCTCCGGACTCGGCGGGCGTAGCCTTGGGGCGGGTAGGAGCGCATGGAGGCTGTGTCAGTCATGGTAAACGGAGCGCTTGTACGGCTGCTCCCGCAAACGGGCGTACCGCTAACGAGTCACAGCCGTCCGGCTACACGGCGTCCTCGCCGTCTTGCCCTCGACCCGAATCGCCACGGTCGCGCATGTGGAACTTGATCAGAGCTTCCCTAGTTGAGTTAGGATGAAGCAATTTTTGACGCCTATCGTATGCGCCAAGCCCAAGTCACCCGCAATACCCTGGAAACCCAGATCAGCGTCAAGCTCAATCTCGACGGCAGCGGCAAGTCCAAGCTTGCCACGGGCATCGGATTCTTCGATCACATGCTCGATCAGGTCGCGCGGCATAGCATGATCGACCTGGAGATTGAAGCCAAGGGCGACCTGCACATTGACGCCCACCACACCGTTGAGGACGTGGGTATCACGCTCGGCCAGGCTTTCGCCAAGGCGATCGGCGACAAGAAAGGCGTGCGCCGCTATGGGCACGCCTACGTTCCGTTAGACGAAGCGTTGTCGCGGGTGGTGGTGGATATCTCGGGCCGCCCCGGGCTCGAATATGCGGTCGAGTACGCGCGCGGACTGGTCGGCGAATTCGACATCGACCTGGTCCATGAATTCTTCCAGGGCTTCGCCAACCACGCGCTGGTGACTTTGCACATCGACAACTTCAAAGGCAGGAACGCGCACCACCAGGCCGAGACCATTTTCAAGGCGTTTGGGCGCGCGCTGCGCATGGCAGCGGAAATGGATCCGCGGTCGGCCGGCGCGTTGCCCTCGACCAAGGGCAGCCTGTGAGCGGTTTCGCGGATCGGGATTGCGGCCGCATATGCGTCGGCAAGTACTGGCGAACACGAAACACGAATCACGAACCACGAACCACGCTGGTATGACTGATATTGCTGTCGTTGATTACGGAATGGGCAACCTGCGTTCGGTGGCGAAAGCCCTGGAGCACGTCGCACCCGGCAAGGTCGTTACCGTGACCAGCGATCCGGCGGTGCTGCGCTCCGCCTCCAAGGTGGTGTTTCCGGGCCAGGGCGCGATGCCGGATTGCATGCGTGAGATGAACGCACGCGGGTTGCGCGCGCCGTTGCTGGATGCGGCGCGCAGCAAGCCGTTTCTGGGTCTGTGCATCGGCTTGCAGATGTTGTTCGAGTCGAGCGAGGAGGGTGGCGTCGAGGGATTGGGCATACTGCCCGGAAAAGTCGTTCGCTTTCCCGCCGAACGCATGGTGGGCGACCGCGGCGAGAAGCTCAAGGTGCCGCACATGGGCTGGAACCAGGTCTATCAGACCATGTCCCACCAGATGTGGGCTGGCATTCCCGATGGCAGCCGCTTCTATTTTGTGCACAGCTACTACGTGGATGCGCGGGAAAAGGCCTTGGTGGCGGGTACCGCCCATTATCCTTTCAGCTTTACCTGCGCCGTTGCGAGGAATAACATTTTCGCCGTGCAGTTCCACCCTGAAAAAAGCCAGTCTGCCGGCCTGCGCCTGTTGTCGAATTTCGTCTCCTGGGACGGAAGGAGCCGCGCGTCCAGCCAAAGACGGGCGATTCCCACCGCGAGTGCCTAACCCCGCGTAACCCGTAAGGATCCCCTTGTCTGTTGCAACGGCTTCAACGGGTGCGCCTGGCTTGCGCCGCCTGCAGCGAGTGATATCCATACAATGCTGATCATTCCGGCGATTGACCTCAAGGACGGACACTGCGTCCGTCTGAAGCAAGGCTCGATGGCTCACTCCACGGTCTTTTCCGAAGATCCCGGGGCCATGGCGCGCCACTGGCTGAAACTGGGGGCCCGGCGCCTGCACCTGGTGGACCTGAACGGCGCCTTTGCCGGTAAGCCCAGGAACGAAGAGGCCGTGAAAGCCGTCATCAAGGCCGTTGGTGCGGACATTCCGGTGCAAATGGGCGGTGGCATCCGCGACCTCGATACCATCGAGCGCTATCTCGACGACGGCATTGCATACATCATCATCGGCACGGCCGCGGTGAAGACCCCCGGCTTCCTGCACGATGCCTGTTACGCCTTTCCCGGCCACATCATGGTCGGACTCGATGCCAGGGACGGCAAAGTTGCGGTGGACGGCTGGTCGAAGGTGACCGGCCACGACGTGATCGACTTGGCCAAGAAATTTCAGGATTACGGCGTCGAGGCGATCATCCATACCGATATCGGCCGCGACGGCATGATGAGCGGGGTAAACATCAAGGCGACGGTCGAGCTCGCGCGCGAACTGTCGGTCCCGGTGATCGCCAGCGGCGGGATCACCAACATCAAGGACGTGAAGGCGTTGTGCGAAGTCGAATCGGAAGGGATCATGGGCGCGATAACCGGCCGTGCGATTTACGAGGGCAAGCTGGATTTCACCGAAGCACAGAAAGTCGCTGACAAGATCGCGGAGAAAACGGCCAAGGCGAAGGGGGGCGAGGCGTGAGGTGAGAGAGTTATGGCGCGAATTGCGGATATGCGACGCCTGCTGCCGGTGGGGGCTCGATCCGCGCGGCCTTCCTTGATTCTAATCGCTTCGACTCGCCTCGATCGGGTGACCATTGCGCCGTGGTTTATCACCGCTTTTTCTCTCGCCTGACGCCTCTCGCCTCACACCGTGCGCATATGGGCCTTGCCAAACGCATCATTCCCTGCCTCGACGTCACCGCCGGGCGCGTGGTGAAGGGCGTGAATTTCGTCGGGCTGCGCGACGCCGGCGATCCGGTCGAGATCGCGCGCCGTTATGACGAGCAGGGCGCCGACGAACTGACTTTCCTGGATATCACCGCGAGTTCGGACCATCGCGGGCTCATCCTCGGCATCGTCGAGCAGGTTGCATCGCAGGTGTTCATACCACTCACGGTCGGCGGGGGCGTGCGCGAGGTCAATGATGTGCGCCGGTTGCTCAACGCCGGCGCCGACAAGGTCAGTATCAATACCGCGGCGGTGCAGGATCCGCGATTGGTAGAAGATGCGGCGGGACGCTTTGGTTCACAATGCATCGTGGTCGCGGTGGACGCCAAGCGTGTTCTGGACTCGAGTAGCGTGCGTTGGGAAGTATTCACGCACGGCGGACGCCGCTCCACCGGCATCGATGCCGTCGAATGGGGAAAAAAAATGCAGGCGGCTGGCGCAGGCGAGATCCTGCTCACCAGCATGGATCGGGACGGTACCAAGGCGGGATTCGATGTCGAGCTCACTTGCGCATTTTCCGAGGCCCTCGATATTCCGGTAATCGCCAGCGGCGGCGTTGGCAGCCTGCAGCACTTGGTGGACGGAATCGTTCTCGGCAAGGCCGATGCAGTGCTCGCCGCCAGCGTGTTCCACTACGGAGAGTTCACGGTGCAGCAGGCAAAGCAGTACATGGCGCGACATGACATCGAGGTACGGTTGTGAGCGACGCGTGGCTCGACGAGGTGTCCTGGGACGAGCATGGCCTGGTTCCTGCGATTGCGCAGGAGGCGGGCACCGGGAAGCTATTGATGCTCGCGTGGATGAACCGGGAAGCGCTCGCCGAGACTGTGCGTTCGGGGCGGGCGGTATACTGGTCACGCTCGCGAGACAAGCTCTGGCGCAAGGGCGAGGAGTCCGGCCACGTCCAGCATGTCAGGGAGATCAGGCTCGACTGCGATGGCGATGTCGTGGTGCTCGAGGTGCAACAGCTCGGCGGTATCGCCTGCCACACCGGCCGCAGTCGCTGTTTCTTTCGCAGGCTCGACAACGGCGCATGGGTCGTCACTGAGCCGGTGATCAAGGATCCGCAGAAAATCTACGAGTCGAAACCATGATTGACGCCAACATCCTGCGCCGTCTTGCGGAAATCATCCAGAGCCACAAGCAGGGCGATCCGGCCAACTCCTACGTCGCGAGCCTGTTTGCAAAAGGACACGACGCCGTGCTCAAGAAAGTCGGCGAGGAGGCGGCCGAGACCCTGCTCGCCGCGAAGGACGGTGATAAACTGCATATCGTTCGAGAAACCGCCGATCTGTGGTTTCATTGCCTGGTCATGCTCGCATGGCACGGTCTCGGGCCCGATGACGTGCTTGCCGAGCTGCGGCGCCGGGAAGGCATTTCCGGGATAGACGAGAAGTCATCCCGACCGAAGTAATCCGGCAAGCCGGCTGGATCGTTATCGAACTACCTCCGGGGCAATCAATCAGAAAAGTGGCCGCCGAGAACTGCATTTTCTGCAAAATCGTCAGGGGCGAGATCCCCAGCCGCAAGGTGTACGAGGACGACGAGATACTGGCTTTCCACGACATCAATCCGGTGGCGCCGGTGCACTTCATGCTGATCCCCAAGGAGCACGTTGTATCGCTCGCACACGTCGAGGATCGGCACCAGCCGGTGCTTGGGAAGATGCTGCTGCTTGCGCAGCGTCTGGCAAGCGAACAGGGATCGCCGGACGGGTTCCGCGCCATCGTCAATACCGGGCGGGTCGGACGGCAGGACGTGTTTCATGTGCACATGCATGTGCTCGGCGGCAGGGATCCGCTGCCTGGAATGATTCAGCGGTCAAAGTAAAATTTCGTATCGGGAGTGAAAAGATGGGTTCCTTCAGCATCTGGCATTGGCTAATCGTCCTTCTGGTGGTACTGCTGATTTTCGGCACCAAGAAGCTTCGCAACATGGGTTCCGACCTTGGCGGCGCGGTGCGCGGATTCAAGGAAGGGATGAAAAGCGCGGACGAAGAGAAGACGACGGCAAAGATCGATGGCAACGCCGCCGGTCAGACCATCGAAGGCGAAGTCAAAGACAAGACCAAGAGCTAGCCGGAGACGGTCGTTTCTTGGCTTGAGTCATGTTCGACATCGGTTTCACCGAGATCTTCGTCATCGGGGTCGTTGCGCTCATCGTAATCGGCCCCGAGCGTCTGCCGCGCGTGGCGAAAACCGTCGGCCATCTGTTCGGCCGCATGCAGCGCTACGTTTCCGAGGTCAAGGCGGACATCAGCCGTGAAATCGAACTCGACGAGCTGCGCAAGCTGCAGTCCACGATGCAGGACGCGGCGCGCTCCATTGAACAGTCGGTGAGTTCGCAGGTCAACTTCATCGAATCCGAAGTCAAGCAGGCCGGAACCGAAGTCCAGAAGCAGGTGGAATCCGCGGTCGCGCCGATTTCCGGGATTCAGTTGATGCCGACCACCACGCCACCGAGCAGTAGAGGTTCCTCTGCTGCCGATGAACCGGCGCACGGAGCACTTGTGCCCGAAGAGCCGGAGCCGCAGCTCGAATTGGGACTGGACAAGCCCGCCCCGAGCGACAAGCGCGCCTGATTCCGCGGCGCGCGCCAAACCTCCCTTCAACAAGGCAAACCAGCGGCCCACGATGATCGAGCCCGATTCCTTCATGTCGCACCTGGTCGAGCTCAGGGACCGGCTGTTGCGGTGCGTGATTGCCCTCGCCGTGGTATTCGGCCTGTTGTTTTACTGGGCGCGAGACATCTACGCCATTCTTGCCCGACCATTGCTTGCCAAGCTGCCTGCGGGCGGGCAACTGATCGCAACGGAGGTCACGGCGCCTTTTTTTGTACCGATCAAGGTGACGATGATGGCTGCGCTGGTGATCGCGTTGCCTTACCTGCTCTATCAGACCTGGGCATTTGTTGCGCCGGGTCTGTATGCGCACGAGAAGAAATTGGTGGCGCCACTCATTATCACCAGCACCTTGCTGTTTCTTTGCGGCATGGCTTTCGCCTATTTCCTGGTGTTTCCGGTGGTATTCACGTTCATCATCAAGGTCGCGCCGGAAGGCGTGGCGGTGATGACCGACATCGGCAAATACCTGGACTTCGTCCTCACCCTGTTTGTGGCCTTCGGTGTGACTTTCGAAGTGCCGGTGGCGGTGGTGATCCTGGTGCGGATGGGAATGGTAAGCGTCGCGAAATTGCGGGAGATCCGTCCCTACGTCATCGTCGGTGCATTCGTAATCGGCGCGATTTTCACGCCGCCCGACGTGGTGTCGCAGGTCATGCTTGCCGTGCCCTTGTGGGTACTGTACGAGCTCGGGATTTTCGTCGCGCAGTGGGTCGTGAAGTCCGCTGCCGCGGAAACCACATCCGACCCGGCAGCCTGACCGGCCGCGGAGATACCGCGACAAACTATTCGAGCTCTCGGCGGCGGCTAGGTTTCGGCCGTTTGCCGACGTTCACCTCGATCAGCATCTCGGCACGGTTGCGAAGGATTTTGAGCGTCGCCTGCTTACCCGGTTCGAGGGCGGCGATCAGGTTGAGCATATTGGTCGAATCGACGACCGGGCTGGATTCCACCGCGACCAGAATGTCCCCGGCCTTGACGCCGGCGCGATCAGCAGGCCCGCCGCGCAGCACGCCGGAGATGAGGGTGCCGTTGGTGCCCGAAAGACGGAACGACTCGGCCAGCTCCGCCGTAATATCCTGCACTTCCACGCCGATCCAGCCGCGCGTTACCGATCCGGTTCCGACGATCTGCTGCATGACCTGTTTGGCGAGATCCGCCGGAATGGCGAAGCCGATCCCGAGCGAACCGCCGCTGCGCGAGTAGATCGCGCTGTTGATCCCGACCAGATTGCCCGCCGAATCCACCAGCGCGCCGCCTGAATTGCCGGGATTGATTGCAGCATCGGTTTGAATGAAATTCTCGAAGGTGCTGATGCCCAGGTGACTGCGTCCGAGCGCGCTGACAATGCCCATGGTCACCGTTTGGCCGACACCGAAAGGGTTCCCGATCGCGAGCACCATGTCGCCGACCGAAAGCTTCTGTGGATTTCCGAAGGTGACTGCGGGAAGGTCGGCGATGTCGACTTTGAGCACCGCGAGGTCGGTCTCAGGGTCGGTGCCGATGATTCGGGCCGGCACCTTGCGCCCGTCAGCAAGCGCCAACTCGATCTCGTCTGCTGCCTCGATCACGTGATGGTTGGTCAAAATGTAGCCTTCCGGTCCGACGATCACGCCGGAACCGAGGCTGGAACTGTTCTGGGTGTCGCCGTCCAGCTGGTCGCCGAAAAAGCGCCGGAATAACGGATCATCCATGAACGGGTGCCGTGGAACCTTCACTTCCTTGCTGGTGAAGATATTCACCACTGAGGGCATGGCTTTCTTCGCCGCAGAGCTGAGCGAATTTATGCTCGCGCGATCCCCCGGGCCAACTGCCGCCTCACGGATGGTGACAGTCCCGCCGTTGCGGGCGCTCCACGAGACCAAATCGGGCCGCAAGGTGACGACGACGAACAATGCCGCCAGGCTGATCGTTACTGCCTGGGAGAATATGAGCCAAAACTTGCGCATGAAAACAAACCTGGGACCTGGAAGAACGCAACGGCGGGCGTGGGCGTCCACGCATTATTCACCAAACGGTCTTGTCATAGAAGCGTCCTCAGGGAAGCTTTGTATATTTTCCACGACGCGTGTTGCGCCAGGTGCGGACGACTTGCCAGGGACGCTGGAACACGGAACAGGGGTGATTCAGGCGATCTGACGCGAAGCACGCGGCCCGAATCGCCTCGGCCGTGCTTGCGGGACCTAATACAGAGCTTTCCCAGCCGTGCCGAATCGTGCTTCCGCGTTTGCTGGAATTGCTCCCGGACAATGTCCGGATGCATAGCAGTACGGTGCGATTAAAGCTTTGAAATCCGCAACTTGGGCCAACGAGTCCAGTTTGACAAGGGGCGCGCCACTCCACTACACTACGCGGCTTTCGCTAATGACGCCCTCGCGGAATGACGCCATGAGAACATTTTCAGCCAAGACGCACGAGGTGAAGCGCGATTGGTTCGTGATCGACGCCACCGACAAGGTGCTGGGGCGACTGGCCGCCGAGATTGCGAAACGCCTGCGCGGCAAACATAAAGTTACGTTTACTCCGCATGTGGATACCGGTGATTACATCGTTGTCGTCAACGCCAAAAAACTGCGCGTAACCGGCAACAAGGCCACACAGAAAATTTACTATCGCCACTCCACTTACCCGGGCGGCATATACAGCTCCAGTTTCGCCAAACTACATGGCAGGTTCCCCGGCCGCGTGCTGGAAAAGGCGGTAAAAGGCATGCTGCCAAAAGGCCCGCTTGGCTATGCGATGCTGAAAAAACTGAAGGTCTATCCCGATGGCGAGCACCCGCACGCCGCGCAACAGCCGCAAGCACTGAGTTTCTAGGTCGATAAATGGCAACTCCATACAACTATGGCACCGGCCGCCGCAAGAGTGCGGTCGCGCGCGTATTCATCAAACCGGGCAAGGGCAGCATCGTTGTCAATGACAAACCGGTGGACGAGTTCTTCTCCCGTGAAACCGGCCGTATGGTGGTGCGCCAGCCGCTGCAACTGACAAATCACCTGAACACCTTCGACATCCTCATCAATGTGGACGGCGGCGGCGAATCCGGCCAGGCGGGCGCGGTCCGGCACGGCATCGCCCGAGCACTGGTCGATTACGACGCGTCGCTCAAGCCGGTGCTCAGCAAGGCGGGATTGATCACCCGGGACGCGCGAGAGGTCGAGCGAAAAAAGGTCGGCCTGCACAAGGCGCGCCGACGCAAGCAGTTCTCGAAGCGCTGAGCACTGGCATCATTGGAAAAAGCCGCCTACAGGGCGGCTTTTTTGTTTGCACCGGCATCGGGTAAGGCGATATTATCGAAACATGGTATAAGTCCTTGGAGAAAATGATAAAAGTAGGCATTGTAGGCGGCACCGGCTATACCGGTGTTGAATTGCTGAGAATCCTGGCGACCCACCCCGGGGTCGAGCTCGCCGCCATTACCTCGCGGAAAGAAGCCGGAATGCTGGTGGCCGACTTGTTTCCTAGCCTGCGAAAGCGGGTGGCACTGAAATTCTCGGATCCGGCAACGACACATCTGGAGAAATGCGACGTCGTGTTCTTCGCCACGCCGAGCGGCGTAGCGATGGAGCAGACGCCGGCGTTGCTCGAGGCCGGCGCACGCGTCATCGACATTGCCGCGGATTTTCGCATCAAGGACATCGCCGAATGGCAGAAGTGGTACGGCATGACCCACGCCTGCCCCAAGATCGTGGCCGAGGCGGTGTATGGACTCCCCGAGGTGAACCGCGATCTGATCAAGAAGGCACGCGTGGTAGCCAACCCGGGCTGTTATCCCACCTCGGTTCAGCTTGGCTTTCTCCCTCTGGTCGAGGCCGGCGTGGTGGATATCGAACATCTGATCGCCGATGCAAAATCGGGCGTCAGCGGGTCGGGCAGGAAGGCGGAAGTGCAAGTCCTGTTCTCCGAGGCATCCGATAATTTCAAGGCTTACGGGGTACCCGGGCATCGTCACCTGCCGGAAATCGTGCAAGGGCTTAGCCGGGCTGCCGGCAAGAAGGTCGGCCTGACCTTTGTGCCCCATTTGACTCCGGCGATCCGCGGGATTCATGCCACGCTGTACGGACGTTTAACCAAGGATGTCGATGTACAGGCGCTTTACGAAAGGCGCTACGCAGCCGAACCGTTTGTCGATGTGTTGCCACCCGGTAGCCATCCGGACACGCGTTCAGTCAGGGGCGCGAACGTCTGCCGCATTGCCGTGCATCGGCCGGGTGGCGGCGATACCGTCGTGGTGCTGTCGGTAATTGACAATCTGGTGAAAGGCGCGGCCGGCCAGGCGGTGCAGAACATGAACCTCATGTTCGATCTGTCGGAGGTCACAGGAATCGATCACGTGGCTTTGCTGCCGTGACGCTGATACGAACCATCAAGCGCCGCTTTGGTATTGCCGCGCCCCGGGTGGCGATTCACATCCACGTCCCATGGTATTGGCGCTGGCTGTCGATCATCGTCGTCGCGGCGCTGGCGCTCGTGGTTGCCTGGTCGACCTACGATTTCGGCCGGCAATACGCGGGCTTCGATCAGGGCGAGGCGCAGCGCGAAAAGACGCGTCTCGAGGATCTCAATTCGAACCTGAAGGATGAGAATGCTGCCTTACGGCGCGAGATCGCGGCGGCAGAGCGGCAGTTACAGATCGATCTAGCGACCCACGGCAACCTTTCCGCTCAGATTCGCACACTTGCCGACGAGAACGCGCTGCTGAAGGAAGACCTGGCGTTTTTCCAGACTCTGATGGCATCCGGGAGCGAACCGGGTGGTGTCAGCGTCAATCGCTTTCGCGTCCAGCCGGATGCCCTGCCGGGCGAGTATCGCTATCGGCTGCTGATCGTGCAATCGAAGCAGCGGGTGCGGGAATTCCGCGGGCATATCCAGTTCGTCGTCGACCTCGACGAAGGCGGCAAAGCGGAAGTGATCAGCCTCCCACGCGAGGGCGAGTCCACGCAGGCGTATAATCTGGTCTTCAAGTTCTATCAACGCGTCGAGGGGACATTCATGGTTGCACCCGGCGCTGTCGTAAAAAAGGTGCAAGTGCGCGTGTTGGAGAACGGCAATCCGACGCCGGTAGCTACGCAGTCCGTCACCTTATCGTGAGCGGGGTACATCAATGTTCGGAGCGAAACCCAGCAAACCGCAGAATCGGATCGACAGCCTGATCGGCTCCGGTACTGTCGTCGAGGGCAATATTTCCTTCACCGGCGGCCTGCGGGTGGATGGACGTGTGCGCGGCAACGTCGCCGCCACGGATGATCAGCCCAGCACCTTGGTTTTGAGCGAAAAGGCCCAAATTGAGGGGGAGATACGCGTCTCCCATGCGGTGATCAATGGAACCGTCATCGGCCCGGTGCATGGCGCCGAATACGTCGAACTGCAGCCAAAATCGAATGTCACAGGGGACGTGCATTACAAGACGCTGGAAATTCAGCTAGGTGCGGTGGTACAGGGGAGGTTGGCGCACCAGGAGGACGACAAGGCACAGAAAATCGTGTCGTTGAAGGGGTCTAGCGGTGATTGACCCACGGGTGGTTGAGCCAGATAATGATTGTTGTGGAATTCGTTAGCAGGAGCGCGAAATGAATGCAGTGACAGAGATGCCGTCGCCGTTGGTCTTCACCGACAGCGCGGCCGCGAAGGTCAAGGAACTGCTCGACGAGGAAGGCAATCCCGACCTAAAACTCCGGGTTTTCGTAACCGGCGGCGGCTGTTCGGGCTTTCAGTATGGATTCACTTTCGACGACGCCGTCAATGAAGACGACACGTCGATGGAAAAGTACGGCGTGATGCTCTTGATCGACGCGATGAGCTTCCAGTACCTGGCGGGTGCAGAGATCGACTATCAGGAAGGCATCGAAGGCGCGCAGTTCGTAATCAAGAACCCGAACGCCACGTCAACCTGCGGTTGCGGTTCGTCCTTCTCCGCGTAGCTGCAGCTTCCTTCATAACAAGGGCGGCATGTGATGCCGCCCTTTTTTTTGTTCAGTTCGGATAGATCGCGCCAAGTACCCGCAGCCCACTGGCACCGGTGACCGCGGGAAGGTTGCCCGGCCGTTGCCGTAGTGTCTGACGCGCGAGCCATGCAAACGCACACGCTTCCACCCAATCGGCGCCGACACCGAGTTCGTCGGTGCGCGCGATGAGCACTCCCGGCAACATCGCTTTCAGAAGGGCATTCAGTGCACCATTTTGCGCTCCGCCACCGCAAAGATAGACCTCTGTCGTGCCGACACAGTACGATCGGACGCTGCTGGCGATGGTGGTCGCGGTAAGCCCGAGCAGCGTCGCCTGAACATCCTCGGGCCTTTCGCGCCCGGACAAATACCGCTCCACCCATGGAAGATCGAAGGTTTCGCGCCCGGTGCTCTTAGGCGGCTTGCGCGAGAAAAATTCGTGCGCAAGCAGCGTGTTCAGCAGTTTGCCGTCCGGGCGTCCGCTTTGCGCCCAAGCGCCGTCCTTGTCGAAGGGTTTGCCGAGGTGACGCTGAATCCAGGCGTCCATCAGCGCGTTGCCCGGCCCCGTGTCGAATCCACGCACGTCTGCGCACGGTGGAAGATCGCTCAGGTTGGCGATGCCGCCGATGTTGACAACGACGCGATGCACGGACGGATGGGAAAACACGGCAGCATGGAATGCCGGTACCAGCGGTGCGCCTTCACCGCCGGCGGCGATGTCGCGACTGCGGAAATCACATACGACTGTAATGCCGCTGAGTTCGGCGAGCAACGCGCCGTTGCCCAGTTGCACACTGTAGCCGGCGTCGGGACGATGCCGGATGGTCTGCCCGTGGCAGCCGATCGCTACGATGTCCTGGCGGACGATCTTGGTCTTGCGAAGCAACTTGTCCACTGCTTGCGCATATATCTGTGCCAGTTGATTTCCGAGAACGGCCGCGTCATGCAGCTCCCCGCTATGTGGATGGTGCAGGGCGAGAAGACGGGCGCGCAGGCGGTCGTCGTAAGGGATGAACACATCGCCGATGACCCGGTTTGCGTTCCCTGAGAAATCAATCAGGACGCCATCGACACCGTCCAGACTCGTTCCGGACATCAACCCGATGAAACGCTCTTTACCGGCCATGATTGCCGAGTCTATCAGGGCAACGGGCCGCGGGCTGCAGGTGCAATGGTGCGCGCTTCAGTCCAGGCGGGCGAGATTGGTGTTGCGCAGCATGTCGAGCCGCGCGAAGAGATGCCGGGCCGCTTCTTCGAACTCGGGACGCAGTTGCTCAGTGATCGGCGGGCCCGGAGGCATCGCCAGTCGCATCGGATTTTGGTGGACGCCGTTGACGTGAAACTCGTAGTGCAAGTGAGAGCCGGTGGCCAGTCCGGTGCTGCCGACTAAGCCTACGACTTCACCTTGGGTTACGCGCCTGCCCTTGCGTACTCCTTGGGCCAGCCCCGAAAGATGCGCATATAAGGTCGCATAGCCGTTGGAATGACGCACGGTCACCACGTTTCCGTAACCGCCCTTGCGACCGGCGAATGTGACGTAACCATCGGCGGTTGCACGAACGCGGGTGCCGGTGGGCGCGCCGTAGTCGATGCCTTTGTGGGCGCGCCAGGCCTTCAGCAACGGATGGAAGCGCGAATTGGAGAAACCCGAAGTTACGCGCGAGAATTCGATCGGCGTACGCAGGAATGCTTTGCGCATGTTGCGTCCGTCCGGCGTGTAGTGGCCGCTGCGCCCCCGGGCATCACGGAAGTAAACCGCGCGGAACACGTTGCCTCGGTTGACGAACTCGGCCGACAGGACACGGCCGAAACCGACCAACTCACCGTCCGCGGCCCGCGCTTCGTAGACTACCGAGAAGCGGTCGCCGCGCCGTAGATCACGGTGAAAATCAACATCGCTGGAGAAAATTTCGGCAAGTTGAACCGCGACCATTTCGGGAACACCCGCGACGTCGGTCGCGGCAAACAATGACGTCTCGATCTGGCCCGAGCTCTGCATCACCCAGTGCTCGGTCGGCGGCACTTCCTTGGAGGCAGAAAAGCCGGTTTCGCTGCGCTTTACGTGCAGACGGCGGCCGTCACTGTTGACATAGGAAAGCGACTCGAGACCACCGTCTTCGGTCGTGACCACGCGAATGCTGCGGCCGGGGATCAGTTGGTAAAGAGGACGGACGTCCTTGGCCTGAAGCAGGTATGCGACCGCGGCCGGATCGTTCACATTCAGACGCGCCAGAACGGAGGCTACGGTATCGCCGCGCTGAATGCGTTCCTCGCGCCAGAACCGGGCGAGTTCATTGGTACCAGTTGAAGGCGCGGAAGGCAGCGCGATGTCTTCGACGACGTGCTGCAGTTCGATCGGCTCCGGGACGGTGTCCGGCGCGATACCGAAGGCGGCCACCACGCCGAAAAACGGCAAAGCGGCGACCACCAGCGGCCAATGTCGCCGTGTGTGGCGAACCTCGAGCCGCTGCTTTTGCGCTAGAATCTCTTCTTTCTTCAATAACATGCGTTCGTATTCTGGATAAATTGGCGCGGAGCTTAGCAGAATCCCCCGCGGGGCGAAACTCACAAACTGCAACTAGCGTTCCAGATCACATGGTTGCATTTGGAGGTAATCGGTCCAGTTGCTGGCCGGTTGGATACCAGAGGCATTACCGCAAACTGAACATGGGAATCAAAGAACAACTGGAAATCATCAGACGCGGCAGTGAAGAGCTGCTGGTCGAGCAAGAACTAGTGGATAAACTCAAGTCCGGTCGTCCGCTGCGGGTGAAGGCCGGGTTCGACCCAACCGCGCCCGATCTGCACCTCGGGCACACGGTGCTGATCAACAAAATACGGCAGTTGCAGGATCTTGGCCATCACGTACTCTTCCTGATCGGCGACTTCACGGGGATGATCGGCGATCCCACCGGCAAGAATGCGACCCGCCCGCCGCTGGCCCGCGAGCAGATCGCGCAGAATGCGGAAACCTATACCACGCAGGTGTTCAAGATCCTCGATCCCAAAAAGACCGAGGTCTGCTTCAACTCGAGCTGGATGGACAAGCTCAGCGCAGCCGACATGATCAAGCTTGCCGCGACGCATACGGTGGCGCGCATGCTCGAGCGCGACGACTTTGGCAAGCGCTACAAGAGCAACCAGCCGATCGCGATTCATGAATTCCTGTATCCGCTGGTGCAGGGTTACGACTCAGTGGTGATGCGTGCCGACATGGAACTTGGCGGCGTCGACCAGAAGTTCAACCTGCTGATAGGACGTGAGCTGCAGAAGCACTGGGGGCAGCCGCCGCAGTGCGTTCTCACCATGCCCTTGCTGGAAGGGCTGGGGGGCGTCAACAAGATGTCCAAGTCGCTCGGCAACTATATAGGCATCACCGAAAGTCCCGAGCAGATTTTCGGCAAGCTCATGTCGATTTCCGACGAGCTTATGTGGCGCTACATCGAGCTATTGTCTTTCGAGTCGCTCGCGACCATCAGAACATGGAAGCAAGAGGTCGAGGCGGGCCGGAATCCGCGCGACGTCAAGGTTAACTTTGCCCGGGAAATCGTGGCGCGTTTCCACGACCGGGCGGCGGCGGACAAGGCGCTCGCCGAATTCGAGGCGCGCTTCAAACAGGGCGAGATCCCTGACAACATCCCGGAGGTTACGTTACCGACAGGGGGCGAACCTGTGCTCTTCTATCAGGTGCTGAAGCAAGCCGGCCTTACCGCCAGCACCTCCGAGGCGATTCGCCTGATTGAACAGGGCGGGGTCAAAATGAACGGGGAGAAAGTCAGCGACAAGGCGCTCAAGCTGGCCCCTGGTGGGCCGTTTGTCCTTCAGGTCGGCAAGCGAAAGTTCGCGAAAGTTCTGCTGTCCTGAAGCGGAGACCCGGGACAGGCGCAGCCCCGGCAAAAGCGTCTGTTCCGACAGCAAATATTCCCTGAAAAGTGTTGACCGGCGGGCTTTGATCCGTATAATGCGCACCTTCGCCGGAAACGGCCGCCGGTAACGGCGTTGCTCTTTAAAAAATCAAACAGCCGATGCGTGTGGGTGCTTCGTGTGCTGGGGCGCTTTCGTGAGGTGGGTGGGTAATCGCCCGGTCTTAAGGTCTGAGAGGACTGCAGGACAAGCCGCCTTGCGAGGAAGCTTTTGGTAGATTGAAGTGCTCACGCGTAAGTAGTTTATTTTTGTGAATTGCTTTGAGTGAGCAGCCGGCCCTTTTGGGGGTTGGTGGATGTAAAGAAGGATTGAACTGAAGAGTTTGATCCTGGCTCAGATTGAACGCTGGCGGAATGCTTTACACATGCAAGTCGAGCGGCAGCGCGGGGGCAACCCTGGCGGCGAGCGGCGAACGGGTGAGTAATACATCGGAACGTGTCCTTGAGTGGGGGATAGCTCGGCGAAAGCCGGATTAATACCGCATAAGCTCTGAGGAGGAAAGCGGGGGACTGGTAACGGCCTCGCGCTGTTGGAGCGGCCGATGTCGGATTAGCTAGTTGGTGGGGTAAAGGCCCACCAAGGCGACGATCCGTAGCTGGTCTGAGAGGATGATCAGCCACACTGGAACTGAGACACGGTCCAGACTCCTACGGGAGGCAGCAGTGGGGAATTTTGGACAATGGGGGCAACCCTGATCCAGCCATTCCGCGTGAGTGAAGAAGGCCTTCGGGTTGTAAACCGCTTTTGTCCGGGAAGAAAAGGCATTCCCTAATACGGAGTGCTCTTGACGGTACTGGAAGAATAAGCACCGGCTAACTACGTGCCAGCAGCCGCGGTAATACGTAGGGTGCGAGCGTTAATCGGAATTACTGGGCGTAAAGCGTGCGCAGGCGGCGGCACAAGTCAGGTGTGAAATCCCCGGGCTTAACCTGGGAATTGCGCTTGAAACTAGGTCGCTAGAGTGTGGCAGAGGGGGGTGGAATTCCACGTGTAG
>JAXIOX010000030.1:0-6932 GCA_045403275.1 Burkholderiales bacterium
GCACCAATCTGGCAGTGAGCTGGTAGGCGGTCGAAGAATCCACCGGGACGCCAACCGGATCGCCCTCCATAGCGCGCACGAAATGCCGGTTGCACGGATAGCCGGGATCGGTCATCAGCACCCTGTCTCCGGGCGAAAGCAGCGCACCCATCGTCAGCAGCAGCGCGCCCGACGAGCCGGTGGTCACGGCAATCCGCGAGCGCGGAACATCCACGCGGTAGCGCGTGCGGTACCAGTCCGAGATCGCATCCCGCAACTCGGTAATGCCCAGCGACTGGGTGTATCCGACCCGGCCGGCCTGGATCGCACGGATGCCGGCCTCGGCGATCAACGGCGGGGTCGGTGCATCGGGCTCGCCCACGACCATGTTCGAGACGCTCCGCCCTTGCGCCTCCAGTTCTCTTGCCCGCGCGATGAGTGCCATCACGTGGAACGGTTCGATGCCGGCCATGCGCGAGGCGATGTGCGGGCTGGCGTTGCGGGGAAACTTTTCGGGGCGATTCATTCTATCCTCGGCTTGTTGCCTCGTCCGCGCCATGCTGGATTGCCGGTTCGGCGGACCATGGCTCGAATTTTATGCCCCCACAGCCGCCCGCCGCAATGAAGCCGGTTCAAAAAACCGCGCCGGGCGTCTACCATGACGATCCTTCCAACATTCGACCTAACGGGAAACCAGCAATGAAGATTGCGATCATCGGCAGCGGCGGGGTCGGCGGTTATTTCGGCGCCCGGCTGGCTGCAAGCGGACAGGACGTCACCTTCGTGGCGCGCGGCGCGCATCTGGACGCAATGAAGAAGAATGGACTCAGAGTACTGAGCGCGCTTGGCGACCTGAACCTTCCCAAAGTGAAGGCGACCGTTGATACAAAAACCATCGGCCCGGTGGATGTGGTCGTAATCGCGGTGAAACTCTGGTCCACGGAAGAAGCGGCGGAGTCCGCCAAGCCGTTGATCGGCCCGAGCACCGTCGCGGTATCTTTTCAGAACGGCGTGGTCGCAGTGGATACGCTGACATCGATCCTGGGAAAAGAGCATGTAATGGGCGGCGTTTCGAATATCGCCGCGCTGATCGAGGAGCCCGGCGTCATCCGCCACAACGGCACCATGGCTAACCTGTTCTTCGGCGAGCTCAACGGCAAGCCTTCGGCCCGCTCGCAGGCGTTCTACGAAGCGTGCAAGAAGGCGAACATCAATACCGAACTGGTGGCCGACGTCCACTTCGCAATCTGGGAGAAGTTCACCCGACTCGTGACCATGTCCGCGATGACCGCCCTCACGCGGCTGCCGATCGGTCCGCTCCGGGGGGACCCGGACACGCGCGAGCTGATGACACAGGTGATGAGTGAAGTCGTTGCGATCGGGCGCGCCAAGGGCGCAAAGTTTGCGGCCAGCATCGTCGAGGACCAGATGGCGAAAATCGATTCCTATCCCGCGGGAATGGTGGCGTCGATGTGCGGCGACCTGCGCCGTGGCAACCGGCTGGAACTGCCGTGGCTGTCCGGCACCGTCGCCAAGCTCGGCGACGAACTCGGCATCCCGACACCGGCCAACCGGTTCGTGTATGCCGCGCTCAAGCACTACGCCAATGGCCGTCCCGCCGACGCACAGGTCTGATCCAAACCTTTTAACCGCCTCTGCGGTTAGCGGTATTCGCCTTTAGGAGATCAAAATGAAACTGACGATAAAGAACATCCGTGCCAGAGCCGTGATGGTGCCGCTGAAGCGCCCGCCAATATCGGCGTCGGGCGCGCTGCCGGAAGCGGCACTGGTGCTGGTGGACGTGGATACCGGCGAAGGCATCACCGGACATTCGTATCTGGCCGCGTACGGCACGGCGATGCTGAAGCCGCTGGTGAGCACCACCGAAGCCTTGGCCGAGATGATCAAAGGCGATGCGCTGGTACCGTATGAGATCGACGTCAAGCTGCGCAAGCGCTTCACGCTGTTCGACACGCCCGGGCTGGTCGGCCTTGCGCTCGCGGGAATCGACATGGCGGCATGGGACGCTTATGCCAAGGGACTCGGAGTGCCACTGGTCTGCGCGCTGGGCGGACAGATCAAACCGGTGCGTGCGTACAACAGCTGCGGTTTGTGGATCAAGGATCCGGCGTTGCTCGCGGACGAAGCTGCGGAATTGCTTTCGGAGGGCGGCTACAACGCGGTAAAGCTGCGCATCGGGCGACCGAATTTCAAGGACGACCTGATTGCGGTGCGCAACGTGAAGAAGCGCATTGGCGGCGACATCTCGCTCATGACCGACTTCAATCAGAGCCAGACGGTGAACGAGGCCATCCTGCGCGGACGCGCACTCGATAATGAAGGCCTGTACTGGATCGAGGAACCGGTGCGCCACGACAACTACGCCGGCTGCGCGAAGATCGCGCTGGAAGTGAAGACCCCAATCCAGATCGGCGAGAATCTGCTCAGCACCTTTGAAATGCAGAAGGCGATCGAAGCCAGGGCCGCCGAGTACTACATGCCCGACGTACAGCGCATCGGCGGCGTGACCGGCTGGATGCGCGCCGCTGCGCTCGCGCACGCGCACCACCTGGAGATGTCCAGCCACCTGTTCCCCGAGATCAGCGCCCATCTGCTGGCGGTGACGCCAACCGGCCACTGGCTGGAATACATGGACTGGGCCAATCCGATCCTGCAGGAGCCGTTCGAGGTGAAGAGCGGGCAAGTGATCATCCCCGACCGGCCCGGCGCAGGTTTCGCCTGGAACGAGGCCGCAGTGAAGAAATACCTGCTGGCTTAGAATGGCGCTTATCCGGGCGCGTTGACGGGCGCCCACATTCGAGGAAGATGCATCGGCCCAGTGCGGCTTGTAAGCGATCGAAACAGCGAACTGGGTCCTGCAGAGGAGTGTAGGGCCAAGCCTTCAATGTCCAAGACGAAAGAAGACCAGCACTTGGTGCTGGCCTTCTTTCCGGGTATTCAGCCTGATAGATCGGACTGCGCCTACTTTTCCACTGCTTGCTTCGGACTTGAACTTGATCGTTGCTTCGCCGCCAGACGAAACGACTTTCCGGTCACCGAGCGGTCTTGATCGGGGCGCCCAGGCCCGCGGTCTTGGCGCTGAGTGATTTCGCGCCGCCCGCGTACTCGCCGACCTCCAGCCGCGAACGGAAATCGGCCAGTTTCTTCCGCATGAATTTCGCCTGCTGACTGCCCTCGGCGACGTACACTGCGCTATACACCACGGACTGGTCAGGCAGCGACCATGCCTTGTCGGCAACGCGGAGGGGAATGCCGATCACCGTATTCGATTTGTCAAAGAACGCCTCACCCGAGTAAGGCACGCGACCGTTGACCAACGTCTCCCAACTGCGCTTGTTGGCGTCGTTGAAGGCTTGCGGCGGCTTCGCGTGCCGGGTGACCGATAGGACCACCTCGGTGGACTTGCTCTCGCCGGCTATCACCCGCGTTACGTCCCAGACAACACGATCACCCTCCCTGAAGTAGGAGAACTGCAGTTCCAGGTCGCTGTCCTCGTTGACCTTCATCAGGGTGTTCGGGTAGGAAAACGCCACTCGCTGCGAGGCGTAGCGCAGATCCTTGCCGTAGGAGAAGTCGATGCGGATGCTGCCAAATGCCGCCGGCAGCAGATCCTTCGCGGCGAGAAAATCCTTCCACTGGCGCAAGGTGCCGTAATAGCTCGCGTAGGCGAAATCGGCAAGCGTTCTCATGTCGCGCTCGAATATCGGGCTAACCGACGGCGACGCCGAATTGAGGATCACGGCGTAGCCGCCCGGTACGGGAAGGGAGTAGGACACGACCCGCTGCTCGCTGAATTCCACGTTCCAGCGCCGCACCTGCCACTTGCGCTGGTAGGCGTCCACGAATAATTCCTCGGCCTTGGCCGGTCCAAGGGAAGTGACCCGGATCTGTTCCGCGCCGACGTGGCGGGTGTAGTTCACGCCTTTGAGGATCAGGTCCATGAACAGTTTGGAATCGGTGCGCAACTGTGCGGCCGGAACCGTATCCGGCGCCTGCAGTCGCAGATACAGGAAGCTGCCCATCGAGCCAAAGGAAAGGTAGCCGTTGTTCCCGAGGTCGGAATTGCTCTTCTCGGCGGGCTCCATGGCGGCCCAGGTGCCGTCCTTCTGCTTGGCAATTATCCGCGGAAAGTTGGCGCGCTGGCTTTCGTAGAGGGCGGTCTGCGCACCGGCTGCGTAAGGGAACATGTTGTCGCGATACTTGGCCAGAAACTCGGCGGACAGCGTCTCATTGAAATTGTCGAACTTGGCCTGAAGCGCGAGCCCGAAATCGAGGTAGTGCGCGGGAAGATCGATGGTTTCATCCAGGGTCTTCGGCAACGTATCGTCGGTGATGTCCAGACGGAAGATCGCTTTTTGTCGCACTTCCGCCTTGGCGCTCGAAGCGCTATAGACTTCGGTCAGCGGCAGGGCAAAGTTCAGGTTCTCGTTCTCGGACTTGCCGATGACCACTCCGAGCACGTGGCCATCGCGGTCCACCAGCGGACCACCGCTGTTTCCCGGCGAGGCGGGCGCGGAAAACCGTATCCACTGCCAGCGACCCTCGTCTGCTTCTGGCGTGTCCGAAGTATAAAGGCCGTCGCGTGCGATCACTCCCTCGCCGAGGGCGTTGCCCACCGCGAAGACTTGTTGGTTTTTCGCCGCTTTCTTGCTGGCCTTGAGCATCGTGTCGACCTTGACGCCCTTGACGCTGAACACGATGAAATCGCGCTCCAACGAGTACTTCAGTATCTTGTCGACGGGGATGATCTTGCCCTTGTCATCGCGCAGACAAATCCGGTCTCGGACGGAGGCCGAGGCAAGATCGAAGACATGCGCGGCGGAGACCAGCACGCCACCTTCCATCGCGAACGCGGTGCCGATCGAATAATACTTGTCCATGCGCTGCTGATACGGAACCAGGTCGTACGGCAAAGGCTTCTCGTAGCTCAGGGAGTCGCCAGAGGGTTTCTCCATGACCACTTCGAACGTGGCCTCGCGCAGCGTAGCCATGACCTCGGGGCGCAGTTCCGTGCCCTGTACTACGCCGACCAGCGCCAGAAGGAACAATCCGAATACCAGCGCCTGCAACTGGGCGTCAGTCGAAAACCTGCCGATCGCGGCGATGCAGCGCGACTGGCCAAATCGAGTGGTGTTCATTTTCCGTAACCCCCTTGCGTGTCGTGTTGGCGACTTCGTCGAGGCGAAATCCGTACCAAACCTCAAGCTAAATCATGCAGAAAACATGCCACGGAATCGACATGTCCCGGGACCAGGGAAAGGCTGTTTAATGTTCACAAACGACAGTTTTCGGCAGCGGCGAGCAAGGTGATCGCATAGCCTGCGAAACGCCGATGGTGTAGGCACGAATGCCGCGCCGCCACCGCCGTCCGGCAATGAGCAGGCGCTTCGGTTAATATTTCGTTTCGAACACGGCGTACCACGAAATCCGACGCCGCACACATTACGAGGATCCCGCATGACTCTTGCCGCCACCGAAGTCCAGTCTGCGATCGCCGTGCTGAAGGCCAACTTCGGCGAGCGCCTGTCGACCAGCAGCGGCGTGCGTGACCACCACAGCAAGGACGAATCCTGGCACCATCCGCACCGCCCGGACGCGGTGGTGTTCCCGAACACCACCGAGGAAGTCGCAGAGATCGTCCGGACCTGCGCCCGGCACGTCACTCCGGTGATCGCCTACGGCACCGGCACCTCGCTCGAAGGCAACGTCATCCCGCATCAGGGCGGCGTGGTGGTGGATCTGGTGAACATGAACCAGGTCCTGCGCGTGAATCCGGAAGACCTCGATGTCACCGTGCAGGCGCGCGTCACCCGCAAACAACTGAACGATTACATCCGCGACCAGGGTTTGTTCTTCCCCATCGATCCCGGCGCAGACGCCTCCCTCGGCGGCATGGCAGCGACCCGCGCGTCCGGGACCAACGCGGTTCGCTACGGCACCATGCGCGAGAACGTGCTTGCATTGACCGTGGTGCTCGCCGACGGCCGCATCATTCACACCTCCCGACGAGCCCGAAAATCCGCCGCCGGTTACGACCTCACCCGCCTGTTCGTCGGCTCCGAAGGCACGCTCGGCATCATCACCGAAGTGACGCTACGTCTGTATGGCATTCCCGAGGCGATGGCCGCGGCGGTGTGCTCCTTCGAGAGCATCGAAGGCGCGGTGAACACCGTGATCCAGACCATCCAGCTCGGCATCCCGGTGGCACGCATCGAGTTGCTGGACGACGTGCAGATGGACTCGGCAAACAAGTTTTCGAAACTGAACTACCCGGTCAAGGACACGCTGTTCATCGAATTCCACGGCACCGAAGCTGGCGTCAAGGAGCAGGCTGAGCTGGTACAGTCGATCGCGACGGAGCACGGCGGCGGCGAGTTCAAGTGGGCGACCAAACCCGAAGAGCGCAGCCACCTGTGGACGGCGCGACATGACGTGACCTACGCCAACAAGGCGCTGCGCCCGGGGTGTGAAATCTGGGCGACCGACGTGTGCGTGCCGATCTCCCGTCTCGCCGAATGCATCCTCGAGACTAAGAAGGATCTGAAAAAAAGTTTCCTGACCGCGCCGCTGGTCGGCCACGTCGGCGACGGCAACTTCCACCTTGGCTTTCTGATCAACCGCGACGACCCGAAAGAAATTGCCGAAGCCGAGCGGCTGAACGATCGGCTGGTGATGCGCGCATTGGCGATGGACGGCACCTGCACCGGCGAGCACGGAATCGGACTGGGCAAGATGAAATTCCTCATCGCCGAACACGGCGAAGCGGTCGCGGTGATGCGCCAGATCAAGAAGGCGCTCGACCCGCAGAACATCATGAATCCGGGGAAGATTTTTACGCTTTAAGAGCGTGAAGGGTGAATGAGTGAAGGGTGAAGGGCAGTGAATGCGTGAAGGGTGAATGAGTGAAGGGTAAATTCTCGCCGCATGGCGGC
>JAXIOX010000258.1:0-11295 GCA_045403275.1 Burkholderiales bacterium
AAACTCAGCCTGCGCCACAACCTCGAAGCGAGACGGCCAGGCAGACGCCTGGGTCTACACTCCGGTCGGAACGTGCGCCAAGATGGTCGGAGCCAGCCTTCAGCCCAAGCGGAACTGAGCTGAGCGTCCGAAAAAAAGTAGCGAGGGCATGATGATTGCGCCTGACGGTCGCGTGCCAGCCGGCCCGACAGGCGCCGGAATAGGGCTGCGTGCGCCGCACGTCGCTGAGATCCTGGCCACCCGCCCCGCCGTCGCCTTTCTCGAGGTTCATGCGGAGAACTACATGGGCGGCGGGCCGGCACTCGCGGCGCTCGAGCGGCTGCGGTGCGACTATCCTTTCTCGCTGCACGGTGTCGGGCTGTCGCTGGGCGGGTCGGACCCGCTGGACACGCGCCACCTGGCACGGCTGGCGAGACTGGTGGAGCGACTCGAACCCGTGTTCGTCTCCGAGCACCTCGCGTGGACTGCGGTGGACGGCGCGTATCTGAACCATCTGCTGCCGCTCCCTTACGATGAAGAAAGCCTGGACACGATGTGCAGTCGTGTTGCACGAGTACAGGAGGCGCTCGGCCGCAAGATCCTCGTCGAGAATCCGTCACGTTACCTGCGCTTCAGGCACTCGCCGATTCCCGAGACGGCATTCCTCGGCGAACTCTCCCGGCGCACCGGCTGCGGCGTCCTGCTGGACGTTAATAACTTGTACGTGAGTTGCCGGAACTTCGAGGACGAACCCCACGCCTACCTCGACGCGCTGGCGGCGGACACGGTAGGCGAGATCCATCTGGCCGGGCATTCGACAAACGACGCCGACGGCCGGACGATCCTGATCGACGACCACGGCTCGCGCGTCGCCGAGCCGGTCTGGCAACTCTACGCGCGCGCGCTCGAGCGCTGCGGGCCGGTCCCGACGCTGGTCGAGTGGGACACGAATTTGCCCGACCTGGCGGTGCTGCTCGACGAGGCGACGGTAGCGCAATGCTACCTGGACACACTGCGCAGCCGAGCGCGTGATGCTGTCGCTGCGTGAACTCGAGTCGAGCTTCGGCCGCGCCCTGCTCGGCGATGCGCAGGACTCGCTCCTCGACCTGATCGCGGCCGACGGCCTGGCGCCCGCCGCGCGGCTTCGCATTTACCGCAATCATGTGCTCGTCACGCTGACCGAGGCGCTCGAGGCAACCTATCCGGTCGTGTGCCGGCTCGTGGACGAGCGCTTCTTCCGTTACGCCGCCGACCGGTACATTCGCGCGCATCCGCCTACGGTGCCATGTCTGTTCGAGTACGGTGAGTCGTTCGCCGAATTCCTGGCCACGTTCGGCCCCTGCCAACACCTCGAGTACTTGCCGGATGTGGCGCGGCTCGAATGGGCGATGAACCGGGCGCTTCACGCCGATGATGCAGCCGCCCTCGACGCGGCGAGACTCGGCGAAGTTCCCGCTGACCGGATCGGCGGCGTCACGCTCACGCTCCACCCTTCCGTGTCGTTCCTCTCGTCGCCCTGGCCGGTGGACCGGATCTGGCGAGCCAACCAGCCAGACGCCGACCCCGACGCAACGGTGAGCCTGGACGCAGGCGGCGCTCAGCTCGAGGTGCGGCGTCTCGGCGAGGACGTGGCCTTCCGCTCGCTCGACGCCGCCTCGTATGCCCTGCGGACGGCGCTCGCGCGCGGCGGTTCCCTGGAGCACGCGGCCGAGGCGGCGCGGCGCGCCGATCCTGGTGTGGACCTTGCCCTGACCCTGCAGCAGCTTCTCGCCGACGGGATCGTCACGTCGATCGCTGCGCCCAGTCCCTCCACGCATGCAGCGGGACCGTAGTAGCTCGACCGGCCGCTCGCCCTCGATCCCGGTGCGTGCCGGGGATTCCGATGCTGCCGATGCCGTGAGCCCCCTCGGGGCGACCACACCCCCGGAACCTGAGGCTCAGGTCCTGCGGTTCTGGCAGCGCCTCGACGTCAAGCTCGCGGCTGCTTTCGCGCTCCTGACGCTGCTCACGGTCGGACTCGTAGGCGTTCTCGTGCATGAGCGGCAGAAGCGCGAAGTAGAGGACACGGTCGGCACGCAGCTTCTGAACATCGCGCGCGTGGGCGGTCTCCTGGTGGACCCACGGCTGCATGCCGAGGTCCAGCGCAAGCGCATGCGCGAATCCAAAGCCTACGCCAGCCTGCGCCGGACCCTCAACGCGATGCGCAATGAGGTGTTCCTTACCACCCCGATCCGCACGCTCGCCGATCTCGATCCTGCGAAGCGGCAGGCCCGGCTCGTTATGGACAGCGATGGCGCCGGCCGTCCGGGCGACCCAGTTGCGCTCGCACCCGAGCTGCTCGAGCCCTTGGTGTGGATTTTCGAGGACGGCGTGGCGCGTTACACGCGCGTGTACCACACCTCCACGGGAGCGTGGATCACCGCCTTTGCGCCGATCGTCGATGCGAGCGGGACTACGACCGCCGTCCTGGCCGTGGATTATTCCGTCGACCTCTACTTCGATCGCCTGCGCGACGTCGAGGCCGCAATCCTGCAGGCTTCGGCCGCCGGCACACTCGCAGCGCTGGTCTTCGGCCTGCTCTTTGCGCGCAGACTGACCCGGCCGATCAGTGCGCTCACCCGGGCGGTGGCGCGGGTCGCCGCAGGTGACCTCTCCGAGGAACTCCCGGTACGCTCACGCGACGAGGTGGGCCAGCTCACGCGCGCCTTCAACCAAATGCTGGGCGGGCTGCGCCAGCGGGACTTTATCCGCAATGCCTTCGGACGCTATGTCTCCCCCGAAGTGGCGAAGACGCTCCTGGAATCGCCCGAGGGCCTTCGGCTCGGCGGCCACAAGCGCGAGGTCACGGTGCTCATGTCCGACCTTCGCGGCTACACGCGCTTCGCCGAACACGGTGACCCGGCGTTGGTCATGGAAGTCCTGAACGACTACCTCGGACGGATGGCCGATCTGATCATCGAGCACGGTGGGACCATCAACGAGTTCATCGGTGATGCCATCTTTGCCGTCTTCGGGGCACCGCTCGATCACGAGGACCACGCGGAGCGCGCGGCGGCGGCTGCGCTCGCGATGCAGCGTGCAATGGCGCAGATCAACCGCGACAACGTCGCGAGCGGCCGTCCGCTCTTCGAAATGGGGATCGGCGTCCACACCGGCGAGGTGGTCGTGGGCAACATCGGCTCGGAGCAGCGCGCCAAGTACGCGGTTGTCGGCGCCGCGGTCAACCTCGCCGCCCGCGTCGAAGGGTGCACCGTCGGCGGCCAGATCTTCGTGACCGCCAAGACGCTCGAACAAATCCGCGACCTCGCCGAAGTCGCCGATCCGGTTCGTGCCGAGCTCAAGGGGATCGAGCAGCCGGTCGCGCTCTACGAGCTGCGCGGCCTGCGCGGGCGCTTTGCACAGCGCCTGGCCGACGTCGAGGATCTGCTCGTTGAAGTGACGCTACCGCTGCGCGGTTGGGTGATGGAAGACAAGCGGGTGGCCGCTGAGTTCGCCGGGACCGCGCACCGGTTGAGCACGCGGTCGATCGACGTGCGCCTCGACGCGGAGCTCGCGATGCTGACCAACGTAAAGATCCGGCTCCGCGATCCCCGGAGCGACCAGGAGTCCGGGGATCTTTACGGCAAGGTCGTCGAGGTTACAACGCAGTCCGGCGGCCACGCGGTGCGCATCCGGCTGACCTCGGTGGACGTGGCCGATCAGAAGCTGCTCGACACACTGCTCGCGCGCTGACGAACCGGCGCGCGCGGCGGGGACCCCCGAGCGGCCCCTCGCGTGTTCCAGATCCAGGTGATCACGGGGATCAAGCCTGCAGAATGGTACTTTCGTTATGCAACCATGCAGGCTTGACCCTGGTCCTGGCTTGCTGGTCCTCTCGGTGTTGTCGTAAAGCTGGTCGCTCGAGTCCCGTCCGAGCACCACGTCGCAGAAGCCGAAACCCTTGTCCAGAGAACTGGAGAATTTCTCGCGCGACATGTACTTGCCGCGCAGGATGCCGTCGATGTCGAAGACGCCGACTTTCACGCGACGAACTTCCTGTTTCTGCAATCACCGTATCACCTCGTCCGCCTGCAGCAGAATCGACTGCGGGATGGTGATGCCGATGGCTTTCGCGGTCTTCAGATTGACGACGAACTCAAACTTTGTAGGTTGCTCGACTGGCAGGTCGCCGGGCTTGGCGCCCTTCAGGATCTTGTCGGTGTACCCGGCAGATCGGCGAAACAAATCGCCAAAGTTCACCCCATAGGACATCAGCCCGCCTGCGTCAACGTATTCCCTCTGCGCCCCGATGATTGGTAGCCGGGCCTTCGACGCCAGCTTGATAAGCGCCTTTCGATGAGAAAAAAAGATCGCATCGTCGATCACGTACAACGCCTGGGCGCGTGCTTGCTTCATTGCAGAGAACGCCGCATCGAACTCCTCGGGCGTTTTCACGCTCACGAAACTCAGTTCTATCGACAGCGAAGGCGCCGCCGCCTTGAGGTTCTCGTTCACCTTTGAGTGCCACGGCGTGTCGGGATTCCACAGGACTGCGACTCGGGTGAGCCGCAGGATCGTCTCCTTGAGCAGTTGCAGCAGCTTGGCACTGAGCTCGGTCGTCATCATCGAGAGCCCGGTGATGTTGCCGCCAGGATGCGCGAGGTTTGCGACCAGGCCGGATCCGACGGGATCGGCAACGACGGCCATAACGATGGGAATGGTGGACGTGGCGCGCGTGACCGCCTGGGCTGCTACTGTACTGTCCACGACAATCACATCGACTTTGCGCTGGACCAGATCGGCAACCAACCCCGGTACCCGATCGTAGTCGCCGTCGGCGGGACGCCACTCGATCACCACATCGCGTCCCTCGACGTATCCCGCGTCCTGTAGCCCTTGCCGGAACTGCTGCGCCTGCTTGCTCTCGGGTGAGAAGCCCGCGAGAATGACTCCGATGCGTCGCTGCAGTGCCGGCTGCTGCGCGTAGGCGCTCTGCGGTTTAAGAACAATTGCGGGGCTGGCAGCCAGAGCGGCAACACTGCTCACAAACGCTCGCCGAGAAAGTCGTCGGATCACCCCATCACCTCCTCGGTGTGCATTACGCCCCGATAATTCAGCCCCACGCCCACCTCCTTCGTGACACCCAATCAGCTATTAACCAGACCGACCGGTCAGGACCATGGAATTTCTCAGGACCTGCCGATGCGCAATAACAGTTTGATTTTCGTGGGTGCTCCGAGGACGCCTGTCCGCATATGCAATGATAGTGCGGATCGAGTGACTGTTATGGAGGAAATGCTCGCCCTTATACTCCTGGCCGGATTGAACCCGTTCGCGACCGGTAAGTTCCGACCCTGATCGGACTTTCTGGCTTCGACGAAACGGACGGTCGGGACCATCGCTGTATGCGTCCATCGGAGTGCTGAAAATTGCGCCCGCCTCGAGATATCCACCCGCCGCAGACGCCGGAGCGACGAGCAAGCCGGGCGGCGTCTCGGTCATTCCGCAAGCGGCACGTCCCTTCGATACTTCGTTCGTCGCCCGGCGCTGTTGCCGGGCCGACGAAACCATCCAAAGGAGTATCGAATGCCTCTCATCAATGTAAAGCTGATCGACGGCGTGTTCTCGCCCGCCCAGAAGAAGCAAATCGCCCAGAAGCTGACCGACGCCATGGTGTCGATCGAAGGCGAGGCGATGCGCTCAGTGACTATGGTCATCGTCGAGGAAGTGAAGAGCGGCGACTGGGCGATTGGCGGCCAGACGCTGACCACCGAAGACGTCCATGCGATGGCCGGCAGGAAGGCGGCCTGAGCACGGTCGGCGCGGCGCCTACAGCGCCGCGCTGACCATGCTCCACACCGGCCGGGGCGCGCCGATGGCTACGATCGAGCAGGCGCTGCTGGCAGACCCGGGTTTCGTGTCCGGTCACTGCTTGCGCGCCGCGCTGCTGGTGATGACTTGCCGCGATGATGCGCGCCGTGAACTGGCGCGTACGCTTGACGCGGCGCAGGTCGCCATTCATCGTGGCGACGAGCGCGAGCGCCGCCATCTTGAGGCGGCGAGCGCGTGGCTCGAGAACGACCTGAAGCGTGCGCTGAATCTCTATGGCGAGATCGTGGCGGACCACCCGCACGACACGCTCGCGCTGAGGGTCGCGCACTTCGGCGACCTGCAGTGGAGCCGCACCGAACGCCTCCGCGATCGGGTCGCCGCCGTGCTGCCGCATTGGCACGAAGGCATCGAAGGCTACACGCATGTACTCGGCATGTATGCGTTCGGGCTTGCCGAGGCGGGCGACTACGAGCGCGCCGAGCAGGTGGGTCGCCACGCGCTGGAACTCGACCGTGACAACGCGGGCGCGGTCCATGCCGTCGCGCACGTGCTGGAGATGCAGGGGCGTGTCGAGGAAGGCATCGCCTGGCTGCACGCCACCGCGCAGGACTGGACCCGCAGCGCCGGCTACGCACCGCACCTGTGGTGGCATCTGGCGCTGTACCACCTCGACCTCTCCGATACCAACGCCGCCTTGCGAATCCTCGACCGGCAGCTGCAAGGCGGCGTGGGCGGGGGCACATCGGCGCTCGTCGATGCATCGGCGCTGCTTTGGCGCCTCCAGCTCAGGGGCGTCGACGTCGCGGCCCGCTGGCGTGCAGTGGCCGAGGGCTGGGCGCAGCACCAGGTCGGCGACCTGCGTCCGTTCAACGACACCCACGCCATGCTTGCGTTCGTGGCGGCCGAGCGCCGCTCCAGCGCGGAAGGATTGCTCGATGCACTGCGCACCAGCGCCGCGCGTTCGCCCGACCTGCACGAGATCATCCACGGCGCCGCGCTACCGGTGTGCGCGGCGCTGATGGCGTTCGGCGAGCGCAACTACGAGGCGGCCGCGGCGACCTTGCACGACCTGCGGCACCTCGCAAAGCGCTGCGGCGGCAGCCAGGTGCAGTGCGACCTGCTCCACCTCACGCTCCTGGAATCCGCGCTGCGCTGCGGCCACACGCCGATGGCGCGCTCGCTCGTCGCCGAGCGCATCGCGTCGCGGCCGCACAGCGTCTTCAACCGGCACCTGGTGGCCCGGGTCAGCGGCGCCGCGTCGCCGACCCACCGCGCTTGGCGGCGACACAAGGCACCACCATAAACTCCTTCCTTCTCGACCCTCCGCTGCCCCGGCTCGCGCTGCTCGCGTTCTCGAACTCGCTCGGCCCGGGCCTGAACAACCTCCTCATCGCAGCGTCGGGCGCGTCGTTCGGCACGCGCCGTTGGCTGCCGACCTTGGCCGGCATGTGCGCGGGCTTCGCCCTGATGTTCGTCGACGGCGGCCTGGACGCGGCCACCGTGTTCTAACACCTGCCGGGTCTGGTGGCTATCCTGCAGGCGGCCGGCGCGGGCTATCTGGTCTACTTCGCTGCGGGCCTGCTGCGCGCATCGATGCCGGGCATGCCGCCGTCGTAGCCAACGATTGCCGCGCTGGCTGTTGACGCCGCGCGCTCGCGGCGCCATACCGATGGCGGCACGCCAACGGCGCGCTTGAAGGCGCGGCTAAATGCCGCCTCCGATTCGTAGCCCGCGTCGAGCGCCACCGACGCCAGCGTGGCATTGCTTTGCGTCAGCAGGCGCGAAGCGATCTGCATACGCCAGTTGGTCAGGTACTGCATAGGTGTCAACCCGATGAACTGCACAAACCGCTCGTGCAGCGCGGAGCGCGACAGACCCACACGGTCGGCCATTTGTTCCATCGTCCAGGCTTCGGTCGGGTGCTCGTGCATCAGGCCGAGCACGCGCCCGACATAGCGGTCGCGCAGCCCGGCGAGCCAGCCTCGCTGGTCGTCGGGCAGGCGCTCGAGGTAGCGGCGAAGCAGGTCGACGAACATCATCTCGCTCATGCGCTCGAGCACCACCTCCCCGCCGGGGCGCTTGCGCTCGGATTCCGCCGCGGCCAAGCGCGCGAAATGCGCGATCCAGTCGTCGGCGAGGTCGGAGGCCGGCGCGTGGATCATCCGCGGTAGAGTGCCGAGCAGCGGATTGAACGGACGGCGGTCGCAGCCAAGAAAGCCGCACAGCAGGCTGGTTTGACCCGCCTGCGTGTCGGCTGGCACGGCCGCCGTACAGCGCTCCATGCCCTGATGCAGCATGAAGGGTAGCTGCGGTGGCCGCCACTGGAAGAGAAAATCGACGTCGGGCTCTGCACGCAGGCCCGGCACGCTCGACAATACGTGCGCGTCGCCGTGAGGAAAGGCGATCACGTCGCCCTTGTGCAGTTGCACCGACGCCTCGCCGACCACCCCGGCCCAGCACGTTCCTCGGATGACGACGTGGTACTCCATCACATGCTCGGAGTCCGGCATGATTGCCGGCGCCATCACGGCGGCCTGCGGCGCTTCGGTGACCCACGGTTCGGTACAGTCGATGTGAAAGAAGAGCACGCCGCGCAGACGCACGCTGCGCAGGAGGTCCGACAGGATGTCCTGGGTCATGCGCGGAAGTCTGGGACACGCGCTGCGAAATGTCACGCGGCAGGCGCAACACCGTGCGAGGGCATGGCTTGTGCGCCGGCTTTCGCAAGATCCACACTAGTCCTTGGGTGATCGGTGTTTAGCCCTCAGATCCGATGCACGATCCGGCCACCACTGCATCTCCATCTCACGGAAGAGTGACTCGGCGAGATCGAGCTCCTGAGTTGCCCGCTGAATATGTTCAAGCTGTGACAATGCTTCAGCATAACGAAAACGGCTTATGGCGAGTTCGGGCCGGGACCCCCTGAGCTGGGCAAGCTTTGTTGCGCGGTTGAAATAGACTTCCCACCCCGGGTCTCCGGTTCGAGCCGCGCAAATTCCCAAAGCCCGGGACGCGCCGATCTCTCCGTAGTGGATTCCCAATTCCAAAAGCTTTTCGTATTCACGCGCCGCCCGCCTCGACTCCTGAAAATTGCCCGCCAAGGCATACGCCTCGCTCAGCAGCCCCAGGAAGAACGAGGTTCCCAACGTAGTGCCCGCTTCACGCACAACCTCAATCGCACGCTCAATATCTTCCAATCCTTCCTTCCGGTTGCCCTGAAGAACCAAAGCAAATCCGCGGATCGCAAGTCCATAGGATGTGATGACGCTATTCTGGATTCGAGTACCTTCGCGCACGGCTTCTTCCGCATCCGACAATGCGTCGCGGACCTTGCCCTGCAATAGAGACACAACGCTTGAATACACGCGCGTCTGCGCTTGTCCTGTCTTGCTTTGGGAAGAGATTGCCAAAGCGTACGCCTTGTCCATATGCCCGCGAGACGCCCGGAATAGTCCCTGCGCACCCAGCAGGTTGCCGAGCATTCCATGAGCCCAGCACACATCCACAGGAGTGCCGGCGGCATTAAGAACCGGCAAGGCCTTGCGCAACGCATCGATTCCTTCGTCGAATTTTTCGTAGTACAGATTGACAATGCTGAACACGACTCTCGCGCGCGCCAGCAGCAGGCTGTTCGGGTCCGATTGCATCCGCTTCTCGAAATCGAGGAACGCCTCCCGCGCCAGGCGCATGTCGCCCAGGCTGTAACGCATTCGGGCAATTTCAAACGTTATGTGAGTTTCGAGCCCGGGATCGCCAAGTTCGGCGGCAAACGCCAGCGCCCTGTCCAGCGCCACCATGTTTCTCTCCGACGCCGAATAGAACGAACCGTCCGCCCATTTGCTTGCAATAGCAATGTAGCGCCGCTTCCCATCTTTATCGAGGGGAACTCCTTCCAACAATTCGATGGCTTGGTTGTAATAACGTCGAGACTCGCGCAGGCAAAAGTACCCGGCTGCTTTGTCGCCGGATTTTCCCAGGTACTCAACGGCCTTTTCTGTTAGGCCGCTATGCGAGAAGTGATGCGCCAGTGACTCGTAATGCTCCTCGATCCGGTCTGGGTGGATTGTTTCGAAAATGGCACCGACGAGACCATGAATCTCACGGCGTCTTTCGAGCGAGAGGGTGTCGTAGACAACCTCATGTACCAGGGCATGCTTGAACAACCAGGCGGCATCAGGAACGACCCGTAACGGTTGAACGAGGTCCAGCCGCACGACCTTATCCATTGCCTGATCGAGCCGCGCCTGGTCCGGAAAAAGCTGCTCCAACGTGCGCCGGCTGAACTCCCTTCCAATGACAGAGGACAAGCACAACACTTCGCGGGTATCGGAATCGAGCCGGTCGACGCGCGCGCGAATGACCGCCTGCACGGTAGCCGGGAGATTTACTGTTTCCACGGACCGCGTCAATACGGCATCGCCATCGCGCATTTCGATCGCGCCCTCTTCGAGCAATGACCGGATCAACTCTTCAACGAATAGCGCGTTGCCACCGCTGCGCGCTTGGAGATGATCCGCGAGTCCCGGCGGAAGACGCCTCGTTCCGATAACCGAACAGGCTATGGACTCGGTGTTGTGCGTCTGCAGTGGCTTGATGACCATGGGCGTGTAGTGTTCAGCCGCGATCCATGCGTGGGTGTAATCGGGGCGATAGGTCACCGCAATCATCAGCGCATGCCGCGGCACCAACGCGACCAGGGCCTTTAATGTCTCGACGCTTGCATCGTCCGCCCATTGCCAATCTTCCAGGATCAAAAGCAATGGATGACGATCCGCCGCGGTGGTCAGATAGGAAGCCAATGCTTCCTCCAGTGCCCTTCTCAACTCTCCGGCTTGCAATCCTGCCGGCAGTACATGTTTCTCGCTGGGGATGGCAAGCAAGTAAAGCAAGCGCGGTATCAAGCTCTCGAAGTCACCGCTTATGGCTCGGATCGCCGCGACCGCCTGGTCGTGGTACGACTGACCCGGAATTTCTTCATGAAGATTGAGCGCACGACGAAGGGCATCGACAAAGGGCAGATAGGGCGTCTCGCGCCCTCGCGCCTGGCAGAAACCTTCGAGCACGGAAATCGTCTTCGAGTCGAGGCTGTGCCGAATTTCGAATATGAGACGGCTCTTGCCGACGCCCGCCTCGCCCATGACGGTGGCGAACTGTCCGTTTCCGGCCACTGTGCGCTCTACAGCCCTGCGCAGCGACGCGAGCTCTTCCTCGCGTCCGACGTAGCGAGTCAATCCCCGCTTCTGGGCAGCTTCCAGGCGCGTGGCCACGGAAGTCTTGCCCACAATTCGGTAGGGCTGAACCGGTTCCGCTCTGCCTTTGAGAATGACCGGCGCGAGCGCCTCGGTAACGAAATATTCTCGAACAAGACGCTGGGTTTCCGGGCTTACCACGATCTCATCCGCGGCCGCCTGGCCCAGCAGACGGGCAGCGGTGTTCACCGCGTCTCCGGTTACCACGTGAGTGCCATCGCGCCGGTCTCGCGAGCGCACCACGACCAAACCGCTA
>JAXIOX010000223.1:0-2418 GCA_045403275.1 Burkholderiales bacterium
AGCTGACACCGTCGACGGCGCGCACCTCGCCGAAATGGCGCGATACGCCGGCGAATCGGACGGCGATTCCGGATGGCTTTGTCATGCGTGGAAGATGCCACACAAAGAACAGGCCGCAAAGCGCGGCCCGTTCTGTCGGATGTTACGGATTGTGACTCTTCAGTGAGTCGTCAGCGCTTGCAACGGCACTGCCTCACCGGCCTCCCAGGACGGCGATGTAATCCGTCACCCAGCGGTAGTAGGGCACGCAGGTGCGGCCGCCGGCGCAGTTGGCAACCGGGGTGCGCCAGAACCAGATGCGGTCGAACTCCTTGATGCCGTTGGTCTCGCAGCCCGCCTCGCCCAGCAACGCATTGCCTTTGCAGGCCTCCGGGACCACCGGTACCGAGCCGAACCACGCCGACAGATCACCCTGCAGTTTCTTGTTGAGCGAGTGCTCCATCCACATGTAGGCACAGTTGGGATGCGGGGCCTCCGCGTGCATCATGGTGCTGTCGGCCCAGCCGGTGGCGCCTTCCTTGGGAACGACGCTGGCAATTGGCTTCTTCTCCGACTTCAGCAGGTTGACCTGAAAGCCCCATGAGGAGGACGCGACGACGCCCTCGTTCTTGAAGTCATCGATCTGTACCATCGCGTCATGCCAGTAGCGCGACACGAGTTTCCTCTGTTCGCGCAGCAGCGTCAGCGCGGCCTTGTATTGCGCTTCGTCGAGTTCGTACGGGTTCTTGATGCCGAGCGAGGGATTGCTGTGCATCAGGTAGAGCGCCGCGTCGGCGATGTAGATCGGGCCGTCGAAGGCCTGCACCCGTCCCTTGTTCGACTTGCCGTCGTCCAGCTTCATTTCCTTGAACACGACCTCCCAGCTTTGCGGCGGCTTCTTGAAGACCTTGGTGTTATAGGCCAGCACGTTGTAGCCCCACTGGTAGGGCACGCCGTAGTGCTTGCCGCCGACATGGTGCCACGGTGCCTTTTGCAGCCGCGGGTCGATGCTGTTATAGCCGGGAATGAGGGTGACATTGACTTCCTGCACGCGCTTGCCCGAAATCAGGCGCAAGCTGGCGTCTCCTGAAGCAGTCACCAGGTCGAAACCGCCTTCGTTCATGAGCGCCACCATTTCATCCGACGTGCCGGCGGTTTTCACCCGTACTTTGCAGCCCGACTTCTTCTCGAAATCAGTGACCCAGTCATAGGCCTTGTCGGTTTCGCCGCGCTCGATATATCCCGGCCAGGCCACGATATCGACCGCACCCTCGCCCTTGCCGATTTTTTCCATCCTGGCGATGGCCGGTGAGGCGCACAGCGCGACGGCGACCAGCGCGGTCAAAAGACAGCTACCCGTCAAACGAATATTGCGGTACGACATGGCTATCCTCCTCTAGTGATTTTTCGACCAGCCCGACAGCAAATGCTTTGGTGTCCGAGGCGGCCCGCGACGGACGCGCCCACCGGAAGTTCCGGCGAACGGAAGCGATTGTAACATCGAAAAATCCGCATTACAGGGGCGGATTCGCGCTGCGGCCGAGGCTGCGGCGCCTCCGCAGTCAGTCGCCGAAACGGTATTCGGCGGTGAGAAAGATGCCGCGTTCGGCGGCAGGGTAGGCGTTGAATGTAGGTGCAGTTACGCTGCGGATAGCGTAGGTGTAATAGTCTTCGTTCAGGAGATTGCGCACGGAGGCGGACAGCCGCCAGTTGCCCTGGTCGAGGCTGGCCGCGACATCCACGACCGTATATTCCGGCATCTTGCGACCAAAGTTGTTGCTTTGGTCGTTGTCGTAGTACTGCTCACCGACGTAGGACACGATTGCCGTCACCAGAACGCGCTCGACTGGAGTAAGCGTCGCGGCGACACTAGCGCGATTTCGCGGTACCAGCGGAATGTTCTTGTCCGTCACGTCCGCTCCGCCGAAGTTACCCTCCCGGAACTTTGCAATTGTGTAACTGTAGTTCGCAGACAGAATCAGCCACGCACTCGCATCCCAGCCGGCCTCCAGTTCGACCCCCTCGCGACGGGTCGGTGGCAGGTTGACATTGGCGCCGAAAGGCGGCAGCACGTCGCTCGGAAGGAAAAGAATTTCGTTGCTGATGTTCATGCGATACGCCGCTGCACGCAAACGCATGCTCTCGCCGCGATACTCGCCGCCGACTTCGGCATCATGGGAAGCCTGCGGCTCGAGCGGAGTGGTAAGTCCGCGATTGTCGTCAACATTGGCGATCCGGAAGCTCTGCCCGGTTTTCCCATATACGGAAACCGCACCGGCCAGGTCCTGGCGTAGGGCGAACTCCCATGCCTTAGGACGGCGTATCTGGGTCACCGTGGGTGTTCCTCCCGCCACGTCGGTGATGCTGGTTTCGGTACGTTGAATTCGTCCACCCAGACTCAGGCGGGTGGTCGACCCAAGTTCGACCGTATCTTTGATG
>JAXIOX010000134.1:0-2069 GCA_045403275.1 Burkholderiales bacterium
CATGACCGCGAAGGCGTCGTCATGGCTGACCCAGCGCTTCTCGAACTCCACCAGCGTTGGCACCCACAGATTGGGCTCCTGCTCCAGGCCGAATTCCAGCTCGTCGGCGAACTCGACCAGCGTCAGCGTTCGGCTGATGTAAAACGGCAATGTCTGCTCGTATGTGCGCACGCTGTAGAAGGGCACGTCGGGTCGAAGGACGGGCTTGATTTTCTGCGCCAGATGATACGCCGAAGTCACGTAATTTAGGCTGTCATGCCCTGCGACGGCGATTTGCGTACACAGCAGCGCGCCCAAGGCTGCGGTGGCAACTGCCGCGACCGCGCGTTTGCGCAGGACAAGCACAATGGCGGCCACGGCACCGGCACTGCCCACGGCCCCGGCCACCTGCAGCCAGATTGCGTAGTGAGCGTAGAGTTCCTGCGGCACCTCACTCTTGCGCGCCACCTGTACGAAAGGCGTGATCACCGACAATACCAGTCCGATCACCGCCATCGGTGCAAGCTGCCAGACGACGGCGCGCGGGCTGGCTTGCGTAAGGTAGCGGCCAATGACCAATGCCGCTGCCGGGAACATTGGCAGGATGTAGGAAGGCAGCTTGGATCCCGACAAGCTGAAAAATACGAACACCGTCGCGAACCAGATTACCAGGAATCGGCCGGCGTCGAAGCTGGTTGCACCCACGCCAGCTCGCCAGCTTTGGCGCATCGCCGCAGCGGCGGTCACTGTCCACGGCAGCAAGCCGACCAGCAGGATCGGAATGAAAAACCACCACGGTTCCACTCTCCGGTGTGCATGGGTGAGAAAACGCGTGAAATGCTCATGAATGAAGAAGAAACTCGGGAACTCAGGGTTCACGGCCGAAACCCAGACGAACCATGGTGCGGCGATCGCCCCCAGCAACAATACGCCAGGCAGCGGATCGAGCCGCAACCACACCCGCCAGTCTCGTTGCACCAGCGAGTAGACGAGAATTGTCAGTCCCGGCAGGATCAGTGCGACCAGGCCTTTGCTCAGGATCGCAGCAGCGGCCGCGGCCCATGACAGTGCCATCCACAGCTTGCGTTCTTTCACGGGAATTTCTCGTTGTTGCGCCAGCAGGAAGGTGCAAAGGGAGGAACCCATGAAAAACGTGAGCCCCATGTCGAGCGTATTCATATGAGCGAGGGCGACATAGTGCACGCTGCTGGCTGCTGCCAGCGCGGATAGGATTCCTGCCGGCTCGCCATACAGGCGCACGCCGGTATACCAGATCACGAAGATGCCGAGCAGTCCTGTCAGCGCGCTCCACAGGCGCGCGGTCCAGTGATGAAGCCCGAACGCCGAGTACGCGGTTGCCGTGGCCCAGTACTGTAGCGGCGGTTTCTCGAAATACTTGATGCCATTCAGCCGCGGCGTCAGCCAGTCGCCGCTGGCGACCATTTCGCGGGGAACCTCGGCGTAGCGCCCTTCGTCGGGCTTGATCAGCTTTCGACTCTCGATGTTCCCGAACCAGATGACGGCGAGGACCGCCAGCGCGGCGGCGAGAACGACGCGGCGCAATGTGTTGGGATTAGACATCGGTTGCATTGTGCGCGGCAGAGGCGGGCCCGACAAGAAGCGGCCGGGAAATTACGGCAAACTTGTCACCGAAATTCTTCACCAAGACCGTGTCACCGCAAAGGCGCAAAGAACGCGAAGAAAAGCAAAAAATAGCCGGGTGAAACCTGTAATTTGCAGAAGCTGCTTTCGTCGCGAGTATCGGCTATCCGGGTATTGAACGTCATGAACCGCTTTTTCATGTTGTCCGGGTTTCCTTTGCGCTCTTTGCGCCTTTGCGGTGAAAACGCCTTAGGCCGTTTCCGCAATGGCAGGCTCGAGCAGCGACCGCGCAGCGCGCTCGAAGTCCCCGTCGCTGCCGTCGGTCAACCGCACGTAAGATGCGCCCTCGAGTTTTGGATAGTTGCGGGCGATGGACTTGACGTACGCGGGATCGTAGTGCTCCTGCAGAATCTGTGTCACGAATTCCGGCCAGTGTGCGCCGGCCACCTTGTCTTTCCAGCCGTTGATCTTCTCGCGCCCGTGCCGCG
>JAXIOX010000251.1:0-8344 GCA_045403275.1 Burkholderiales bacterium
AGTCTGCGCCTTTCACCAGCCACCAACCACTAGACACTGGCCACCTTCTGATCGACCTCCGGTCGATCAGAAGGTGCCGGGATACGCTCCGCCATCGCTGAGGAAATTCATTCCGGTGATGTAACCCGCCTGCCTGCTGCACAGGTAAGCGCAGGCGTCGCCGAACTCGTCCGGATTGCCGAAACGTCCCGCCGGAACCGTTTTCATGCGCGCGGCGTGTACTTCCTCCACCGGCTTGCCTTGTGCCTTTGCGGCAGCGACGATGGTGCTCTTTAGCCGGTCGGTGTCGAACGCGCCCGGCAGAAGGTTGTTGATGGTGACGTTGTGCGCCACGGTCTTGCGGGCGATGCCGGCGACGAAGCCGGTGAGCCCGGTGCGCGCGCCGTTGGACAGCCCAAGGATATCGATGGGCGCCTTGACCGCGCTCGACGTGATGTTGACAATGCGCCCGAACTTGCGCGCGATCATGCCGTCCACCGTGGCCTTGATCAGCTCGATCGGAGTGAGCATGTTGGCCTCGAGCGCGGCAATCCACATGTCATGGGTGAAGTCACGGAAGTCGCCAGGAGGCGGCCCGCCGGCATTGTTCACCAGGATGTCGGGATTCGGGCAGGCGGCGAGCGCTTCCTTGCGACCGGCCTCGGTGGTGATATCCGTGGCGACGATGTCCACTTTAACGCCGGTGGCCTTGCGGATTTCGTTCGCGGTCAGTTCCAGCGCTTCGCGGCCACGCGCGACGATAGTTACGTTCACGCCTTCGCGCGCCAGCGCAAATGCGCAACCCTTGCCCAGTCCTTTGCTGCCGGCGCACACCAGGGCAGTTTTTCCTTTGATGCCGAGATCCATGGAGTTCGATCCTTTTTGTCCGTGTCTCGTTCGAATGTCGGCCCGTCCGGCCGGGGGCGAATATCGTGACGCAAGCAGGCGGGTTTTGCAAACCGCAATAATGTTCTAATCGGGCCGCCGGATGCCGCGATATAATCGCCGCCGCCCGCCATAATGCAAGGCATGATGATCCCGCGCACCCTCGTCCCGTTCGCCCTCGTCTGCGCGTGTTTTCTCGCAGGTTGCGCAACCGGCCCGAATCCCCGCGATCCGTACGAGAGCTTCAACCGGAAAGTCTTCGCGTTCAACGAAAGCCTGGACAAGGCCGTGCTCAAGCCGGTCGCGAAAGGGTACGACAAAGTCCTGCCGAAATTCGTGCGTACCGGGGTGACCAATTTCCTCAACAATCTGGGAATGGTCGTCACGACGTTCAATGATGCGGTCCAGCTCAAAGGCGAAAAGGTGCCGGTGGACATCGCCCGCTTCGCCACTAATCTGACCTTCGGCATCTTCGGCCTGATCGACGTGGCGACCGAACTCAGGATCGAGAACCGCAACGAGGATTTCGGCCAGTCACTGGGTTACTGGGGTGTGGGAAGCGGGGCTTACATCGTGCTGCCCTTTTTGGGGCCGAGCTCCATGCGCGATGCTCCGGGACTGGCGGTGGATTTCGTGGTCAGCCCCTACTATTACGTGTTGGAAGACGAGGCGGGCATCCGCTGGGGACTGCTGGCTGTCAACATCGTGAACACGCGCGCCAATTTACTACCCGCGGAAAGAATACTGGATGAATCGGGCGTGGAGCGTTACGCGTTCCTGCGCGACGTCTACCTTCAGCGGCGTGAATACCTGATCCACGACGGCAACCCGCCGGTGTCGAAAACCGGCCCGCGTCCGAAGAGCCTGCGCGAACTGGAAGAGGAAGACATGCAGGATGAGCCGGCGAAACAATAGAGGAAAGAGAAAAGAGAAAAGAGAAAAGAGAAAACCATTCCAGGGCGCACCCTGAGCCTCGATTCTCCCCCCGCTTGTAACATGGATTGCGGATTCCGGAACCCCATTAGTAGGATGCCCGGAGCATGAAATCTTTGCAAAAAACGCCGGAAATTCGTCTAGACTTATATTAGAATTTCGTCAGAACATGATGACAATTCTCAAATGCCCCCTCAGGACCATGGTACTGGCAGCGTTGATCGCCGCCAGCGCGCCGGTTTTCGCTCAGAAAGAGGACAACTGGTACGGCGGCTACAGGAGCGGTTTCTGGGGACTGAGCGATTCGGTCGGGTTCCGGGGTTCGCTGCCCGGGTTGTTCGGGTTACCGGGCAGAAGCCCGGAGGGCCTGTCGACATCGAGTTATTTCAGCGGCTACCGTATGTCCGAATCTTTTGCCATCGAGGGGGCGCAAACCAGTTTCGGCCTGCGCGGGTCAGCCTGCGGCGGCGATCCCCTGACCGGTGACGCCTACCGGTCCTGTTACGGCTCAGCGTGGAGCGTCTCGGGTGTGGCCACCCTTCCCTTCCAATCGACAGGCCTGGCACTGTACGGCAGGATGGGAATGCATTATTGGCAGAATGGCTCGCAGGACGAAGGCGCCAGTCGTCGCACCCTGGACGACCTGGGCACGGTCTATGGTATCGGCCTGAGCTATGAGTTTTCCAAGGCCGTAACCTTCCGCGCCGAAACGGAACGCTACACCGACCTTTCAGGCAACTACGGCAACGGTTCCACCTCCGGCATCGGAATGGACGCCAGCGTTCATTCGATCGGATTGTCGATCAAGTTCTAGTGGCTAGTGGCTAGTGGCTAGTGGCTAGTGGCTAGTGTTGGTGCGTCTTGGTCGATTCCGGTTCCACGTTTTTCTCTCATTACGCAGTACATAGAACCTGGCATCGTTGTTACGTCTCTCGTGTGTCGCCTTTCACTAGACACTAACCACCAGCCACTGCCTCATGACCTTCTGGTCGTGAGCCAAATCCCCCCGAATATCAGTACCGCCCCCGCAATGTGGTAGGCGTACAGCCGCTCGCCGAGGAAAACCATCGATAGCAGCGCGCCAAAGACCGGCATCAGATGCACGAAAAGTCCCGCCTTGTTCGGACCGATCTGCGCAACGCCACGATTCCAGAACAGATAGGCGACGATGGAAGGCAAGGTGCCGTAGTAAGCAAGCGCCGCGACGGTCTGGATGGAAACCGAAAAACCTCCGCGCGTGAACAGTTCCCACAGGTAAAACGGCAACAACAACGGCAGACCGAGCAGGAGCATGGCCTCCAGGAAACCGATGGCGGTCAGCCCGGGCGGCCGCCGGCGCAGCACGATGGTGTACACCGCCCACAGGAACATCGCCGAAATCAACCACAGGTCGCCGCGGTTGAAGGTCAGTGCCGCGAGCATCTGCGGCTCACCGCGCGCAATGATCACCGCGACCCCGGCCAGCGATAGCACCACGCCCATTGTTTGCCAGGCTCCTAGCCGCTCGCGAAATGCCAGCCACGACATCACCATGATGAGGATGGGCGTGACCGAGTTGAACAAAACGCCGTTGGTCACCGTGGTGTACTGCAACCCGACGTAAATCATGGCGTTGAACAGTGTCGCGCCCAGGCTGCCCAGCAGCGCCAGGGTGACCCAGTTAACGCGCACGACGTGCCAGTTGCGCTTGAGTTCGGGTGCGGCAAACGGCAGGAGGATCAGCAAGGCAACGGCCCAGCGCCAAAAGCCCATCGCCACGGGCGGGATGTCGTTGTGCATCGCCCGCCCGACCACCCAGTTGCCGGCCCAGAACAGGGACGCGAGAGTAAGGAGCAGGTAGGGGGATGCCAGCCAGCGGAGGGGTTTCGATCCGGAATGCATTATTGTTGGTACGGCGAGAGACGAGAGAAAAGAGAAAAGAGGAAGGATTAAAAACAGGTAAAACCGCAAAAACAGGGCCGCGACTGCGCGGCCCGCTTCGTTCCTTTGGCTCCGGCTAACGCCCCGCCTGCATCATGGGGAAATGATCGTAGAACGGCGCCTTACACTACGCCGCAACAAGCCCCCAAGGCGGCCTGTTGTTTCTTTCCTCTTTCCTCTTTCCTCTCGCTCTTTCAGTTCAATCGTGCCGCGTGCCGCTGCAGTTCGACGATGCGGTTGCGGATGTCGTCGCGATCTTCGCCATCGGGGGAGAGCTGCAGATAGCGCTCGAAATCGGCGAGTGCGGCGCGGGAGCATTCGAGTTCTTGGTAGATCATTCCCCGGTCGCGCAGCTCGAGGGGCTGATCGGGCACTACGGCGATGATCCAGTCCATAATCGGCAGCGCACGATCGAACTGCCGGCTGCGCAGGTAAATGGCCTTGAGGTTGCGCAGCAGTCGCAGGATGATTTCCTTCTTGCCGGCCGTGTCCAGCATGCCGGCAACGATGGCGGGCGAAACCTCGCCGCCGCGGGCTTCGCTCAGACGCTTTTGCAGATCCGCGACTCCGAGGGAAATGCCGCCGGAGTACGGATCGAGCACCACGGTACCTTCGGGTGTTGCGCACTTCACCAGGAAGTGCCCCGGAAAACTCACGCCCTGCAGCGGCAGGCCGATGCGGCCGCCGACTTCCATGTACAGCACGCTGAGCGTGATCGGAATGCCGATGCGGCGGTCCAGCACTTCGTTCAGGCAGCTGTTGCGCGGGTCGTAGTAGTCCTCCTCGTTGGCGGCGAAACCGAGTTCCGCGAACAGGTATTCGTTGAGCGCCAGGATGCGTTGCGAGGGACCCGAATCCGGGTGGATGCGCGACGCCAGCGTTCTGGCCAATTCTTCAATGCGCGCCAGATGGTGCGCGACGTCAAGATCGGGATAGGCGTGGCTGGCGATCAGCAGCGCGGCTTCGGCGAGATCGACTTCTTCTTCCGGGCCGAAAACCACCCGCTGCAGGCGCTCGCTTTTCAAGCCTGCGGGCCGGACTTCCGTTGGGAACGGATAGTGTGCGCTCAATTCTATATGTCCTGCTTCTGCGCGACCGGCGGGAGGAAAAGAGCGGCAACCTCTTTCTTCGACGCCTGCGGCCTCGGTGCGGCTTTCGCAACGTCGGTCAGTGTCGATGCAGGTGGGTTATACGGCCTGGAGAACAGAGGATCCGCGGACTGCGCGCTGCGCGCAGGCGGCTCGCGGCGGGAATGGGCTCGGCCATCCTCGCGATGCCGGTTTTCGTCGCGGCGGCTTTGGTCGCGCCGGCCTTCCGGACGGCGGGCTTCCCGATGCCGCGATTCTCCGCGCAGCGTGGGCGTACGTTTGAAGTTTTCGGCCTCGGCGACGGGCAGCTTGAAATTGAGCAGTTTTTCGATCGCGTCCAGTTTCTCCCGTTCGTCGTCGGCCATCAGAGAAATAGCCTCGCCGGTCAGTCCGGCGCGGGCGGTGCGGCCGATGCGGTGCACGTAATCTTCGGGCGAAATGGGCAGGTCGAAGTTGATTACGAACGGCAGTTGTTCGATGTCCAGTCCGCGCGCGGCGACATCGGTGCCAACCAGCACCTGCGTGCGGCCTTCCTTGAACTCGGCCAGCGCCTGCGTGCGCTCGCCCTGGGTGCGGTCGCTGTGGATCGCTTCGGCGGCAACGCCGTCCTTGACCAGCTTGTAGGCGAGCCGGTTGGCGCCGATCTTGGTGTTGCAGAACACCAGCACCTGGCGCATGTCGCGCGAGCGGATCAGGTGGGTGAGCAGATCGCGCTTGGCGTTGGCATCGACGTGGTACACCTGGTGCGTCACGGTCTCGACCGTCGAATTGCGGCGGGCGACTTCAACGTTCACCGGGTTCTTGAGAAACTGCTTGGCCAGCCCGCGAATGTCGTCGGAGTACGTGGCGGAAAACATGAGACTCTGGCGCTGCGCCGGCAGCACCGACAGGATGCGCTTGATGTCGGGCAGGAAGCCCATGTCGAGCATACGGTCGGCTTCGTCCAGCACCAGGAACTGCACCTGCGAAAGATGGACGGTCTTTTGCTGCAGGTGGTCGAGGAGCCGTCCGGGGGTGGCGACCAGGATTTCCACCCCGGCGCGCAGTTCCTTGATCTGCGGATCGATGTTGACTCCGCCGTAGACCACGGCGGAACGCAATGCAATGTGCTTGCCGTAAGTCTTGACGCTTTCCTGCACCTGGGCGGCCAGTTCACGGGTCGGCGTCAGGATCAGCGCGCGCACCTGGTGACGGGCGGGGGAGACACTGCTGTTGGCGAATTCCTTCAGCCGCTGCAGCATCGGGAGCGTGAAACTCGCGGTCTTGCCGGTGCCGGTTTGGGCGGCGGCCATGACGTCCTGGCCGAGAAGAATGGGGGGAATCGCCTTTGCCTGAACCGGCGTGGGCTCGGTGTAGCCCTGATCAGCGATGGCCTGCAACAACTCCGGGGCGAGCCCCAGATCCGAAAACGACATTAATTTGAACTCCTGCATCGTTCATTTCGACGATGCCATTGGCGCCGGAAGCGGCGGCCCGTAGCCGTCCTGGTTCCGGATTGAGCGTGCATGGTACAGGATAACCTGCGATTCCGAAAGGCTTTTTTGGAGTTAGATCTTCACCGCAGAGGCGCAAAGGCGCCGAGGAAACGCAGAGAAGACCAGACGATTCCGGTATAAAAGCTGGCAGGAATTTTCAATGGTTCGCCGCCCAATCGATGAATCGCGGTGTCGCGACTATCCACTTTCTATCTTGCCTTTTCACCACAAGTTATTTTGCTTTCCTTTGCGCTTCCTTTGCGCCTTTGCGTCTTTGCGGTGAGGACCTAGACGTTGCGCATTCACGGCCCTTCGGGCTTTGCGCGGCGCATCCACTCGTTCAGAACCTGGTAGCCCACGGCAAGAAAAGTCGGCCCGAGAAACACGCCGATGAATCCGAATGTGAGCACACCGCCGAGCACCCCGAGGAAAACCAGAATGAACGGCAAATGACTGCCGCGGCTGATGATGATCGGCTTGAGGAAGTTGTCTACCAGACTGATGACCAGCAGGCCCCAAAGGCCCATGAAAATCGCCGAGCCGACCGACCCCTGATAGAAGAGCCAGATGGTCGCCGATCCCCAGATCAGCGGGGGCCCGACCGGTACCACCGAAAGAAAGAAAGTCACCAGTCCGAGCAGGGTCGCCCCCGGCACGCCGGCGATCAGAAAGCCGATTCCGGCCAAGACCCCTTGTGCCAGCCCCGTGCCGAGGATGCCGTACACGACGCTTTTCACGGTCTTGCCGGCGACGTCGAGCAAATGCCGGGCATCGGGACCCGCGACCCGGGACGCCGCGTCGCGCACACGCGCGGCGGCAGCGTCGCCGTCGCGGAACAGGAAGAACGCGACCAGCACGCTCAATGCCAACTGCAGCACACCCGCGACAAGGTATCCGCCCGCTTTGACGAACGTTTCCCTGGCTGGAATCAGGTTCCTCATTTCCTCGATCAACTGGCTGTCATCTTGACCAAGGCTGCGCCAATAGGCGTCAGCGCGCTCGCCCACCAGCGGCAGCGTCTTCACCCATGCCGGCGAATCCGGCAGCCCGGCCTCGACAAATCCGCGCAAGACCTCCATCAACGCGGCTGCGTTGTCAACGAGACCGACCGCGACGATCACGAACGGCGCAAGCAGAAACAGGGAGGCCGCCAACATCATCAATGCGGCAGCCACGGTGTTGGCGCCACCAACGGCGTTCCTGAGGCGCACATACAGCGGCCAGGTGGAGAAAGTGAGGATCACCGCCAGCAGCAGCGCGGTGACAAAGGGAAACAGGACCAGCAGGCAGCCTGCGATCAGCAGGACGAGCGCGCCGAGGCCAAGCATCCTGTCGGTATTCTGGAAATCTGCCATGGGTTTCCGTGAGCTTACTTGAATGGCGCGCCGGTTGCCGTGTCAATCAGCATCGACTACACCGTCACCGCAGAGGCACAATAAACCTTCACCGCAAAGACGCAAAGGCGCAAAGGAAACGCAGAGAAAACCAAACCAAGCGTGTCAAAATGCGCAAGGATTCGATGCACCGCCACCCAATCTAAAAATTGCGGTGTCGCTACTTTCCGTTTGTATTTTTGTCCTTCCATCCAATTTTGCTTTCCTTTGCGTTTCCGGTCCGCATTTGCGCCTTTGCGGTGAAGATTTAGCGGTGAGGCCCTAGACGCCTGAAGGCCAGGCCCAGCCGCGCAGCAATAGCACCGCGACTGCGGCAATGGCGGCGGCCAGGAAGAAAGCCATCGCCGCGCTCTGGAATTGCCAGACGGCGCCGAACAGCACGCCCGCCGGGATCGCCGCAAGCCCGAGCATCAGGTAATACCAGCCGAACGCGGTACCCTGCTCCGCGGGCGCGGCGAAGTCACTGATCAGCGCCTTCTCGGCGCCCTCGCCCAGGCCAAAGAACAAACCATAGGCGATGGTCGCCATCCACAACCCGATGCCGGAATCCACTTTGCCGAGCAGCAGAAAACAGGCGGCGAACGCGGTCCACGAGAGCAGCATCAGCGGCCCTCTTCCCATGCTGTCGGCAAGCCTGCCGCCCGCCGTCGAAGTCAGCGCCTTGGCCAGG
>JAXIOX010000131.1:0-3904 GCA_045403275.1 Burkholderiales bacterium
GCGTCGGGCCGGCGATTGAAGATCACATCCTCGACGCGTTCCTTCAGCTGCGGCTCGAGCTGCTCGTAGACGCCGAGCTGCCCGGCGTTGACGATGCCCATCGTCATGCCGGCCTTGATGGCGTGGTACAGAAAGGCGGTATGCATCGCTTCGCGCACGGCGTCGTTGCCGCGGAAGGAGAACGACAGGTTCGAGACGCCGCCCGAGACGCGGCTGCCCGGCAGGTTGGCCCGGATCCAGCGCACCGCCTCGAGGTAGTCGATGCCGTAGCGGAGGTGCTCCTCGAGGCCCGTGGCGATGGCGAAGATGTTCGGGTCGAAGACGATGTCTTCGGCCGGGAAGCCGGCCTGCCGGGTCAGCAGCTCGAAGGCGCGCTGGCAGACCTGCGTGCGCCGCTCCAGGGTGTCGGCCTGGCCTTTCTCGTCGAAAGCCATCACCACTATCGCAGCGCCGTACTGCCGGCACAGCCTTGCCTGCCGCAAGAACTCTGTCTCGCCTTCCTTCATCGAGATCGAGTTGACCACCGGCTTGCCCTGGACGCACTTCAACCCCGCCTCGATCACGCTCCATTTCGAGCTGTCGATCATCACCGGCACGCGCGCGATGTCGGGCTCGGCGGCGACCAGGCTGAGGAAGGTGCGCATCGCCTTCTCGGAGTCCAGCATCGCCTCGTCCATGTTGACGTCGATCACCTGCGCGCCGTTCTCCACCTGCTGGCGCGCGACGGCGAGGGCCCCGACATAGTCGCCGGCGAGCACCCGCTTGGCAAAGGCCCTCGAGCCGGTGCCGTTGGGGCGCGCCCCGACGTTGCCGAACAGCGCCCGGTCGTCGATCGTGAGCGGCTCGAGGCCGGCGAGCCGCAAGGCGAGCGGTAGTGTCGGCCGCCGGCGCGGCGCGACGCCGCGCAGCGCATCGGCCATCGCGCGAATGTGCTCCGGCGTCGTGCCGCAGCAGCCGCCGACTACGTTCAACCAGCCACTGCGTGCCCATTCGCCGATCTCGGCGGCCATCGACTCGGGGGTATCCTCGTATTCGCCGAACGCGTTCGGCAGCCCGGCGTTCGGATGGCAGGAGACGAAGGCTTCGGCGGTGCCGGCGAGCTCCTCGACGTACTGGCGCAGCTCCTTCGCGCCGAGGGCGCAATTGAGACCTACGGCAAGGGGCTGGGCGTGACGCACGGAGTGGTAGAAGGCCTCGGCGGTCTGGCCGGAGAGGGTGCGCCCCGAGGCATCGGTGATGGTGCCCGAGACCACCAGCGGCAGTCGCCGCCCGTGCGAATGGAACGCCTGCTCGACGGCGAACAGCGCCGCCTTGGCGTTGAGGGTGTCGAACACCGTCTCGACCAGCAGCAGGTCGACGCCGCCTTCGATCAGGCCATCGATCGCCTCGCGGTAAGCGAGCACCAGCTCGTCGAAGCTGATCGCGCGATAGCCCGGGTCGTTCACGTCGGGCGAGATGGAAGCGGTCTTGTTGGTGGGTCCGAGCACGCCGGCGACGAAGCGCCGCTGCCCCGGGGTGCGTGCCTGCGCTTCGCGCGCGGCCTCGCTGGCGAGGCGCGCCGCGGCGAGGTTCAGCTCGCGGGCGAGCCCCTGCATGTCGTAGTCGGCCAGCGCCACCGAGGTCGAGTTGAAGGTGTTGGTCTCGATGATGTCCGCGCCGGCTTCGAGGTACTGGGCGTGGATGCCGCGGATCAGCGCAGGCTGCGTCAGCGAGAGCAAGTCGTTGTTGCCGCGCAGCTCGCGCTGCCAGTCGCGGAAGCGCTCACCGCGATAGTCCTCCTCGGCCAGCCGGGCGCGCTGGATCATCGTCCCCATGGCGCCGTCTAGTAGCAGGATTCTCTCTGCGAGGAGCTGCTCGAGTTTCTTCGTTCGTGGCATGAAAAAGAAAAAGCCCGTTCAGCTTTCGCAGAAACGGGCCTCCGTCTCTTTAGCGGCACTTGTAGCGCGCCCGCAAGCTGAACATCAAATCGGCGCGTCCTTCGAAGCGAGTGGGATTCTGCCCAACAAGCCCTAATCTGTCAACGCCTTATAATTTTTGCATGACCGAGAAAGACGAATTCCGTTCGATCGTCGGCGTGTTCCCCACCCAGGTGCAGTGGGGCGATTGCGATCCGGCCGGCATCATCTTCTACCCGACGTATTTCCGCTGGATGGACGCCGCCACCTGGGGCTTCATGGACTCGGTCGGCTACGACCCCCGGCGAATGCGCAGCGAGCACCTGTCCATGCCGCTGGTTTCCGCCGACTGCCAGTTTCTTTTCCCCGCCGCGCACGGCGATCACTGCGAGGTGCGCTCGCGCATCGCGCGCTTCGGCGGCAAGTCATTCACCGTGGCGCACGACGTGGTACGCAGCGACGGCGCCGCGCTCGCCAAGGGGTCGGAAACCCGCGTCTGGGCGCGTTACGCGGACGGACCGGGCTCGCCGATCCGCAGCGAAGCGATACCGGAGGCGGTCAAGGCGCTGTTCAGGGCGCGCTAGTGTGCGCCTATTCGGCGTCCGGTTGCTTGGAGGGTTGGGCGAGATCGAAGGCCTCGAGCCGCATGCAGGTGTCGAATATTCGCATGGTCGTAGGGTAAGGACCGAGGTCGCTGTTATAGCGTTTGGCGTTGAAAATCTGCGGCACCAGGCAGCAGTCGGCCATGGTCGGCGAATCGCCGTGGCAATGCTTGCCCGCTTTCCCGGCCAGCTCCGCTTCGAGCTTGGCGAGCCCGTCGGCGATCCAGTAGCGATACCAGGTGCTGATCTGCTCCTCGCTCTGCCCCAGGGCGCGCTTCAGATGCTGCAGCACGCGGAGATTGTTCAGCGGATGGATCTCGCTCGCCACGAGATAGGAAAGCGAGCGCACGCGCGCCCGGGCAATGGCGTCCTTCGGCAGGAGCCCGGGGTGAGGATGCTTTTCGTCCAGATACTCGATGATGGCGAGGGATTGCGTCAGGCGCGTGCCGTCGTCGAGCAGCAGCGTCGGCAGCAGTGCCTGCGGATTTACCGCCGCGTACTCGGGCTTGCGGTGCTCACCTTTCGCGAGGTGAACGAACTGCGGCTCGTAGGACAGTCCCTTCAGGTTGAGCGCGATGCGCACGCGGAACGCGGCCGAGCTGCGAAAGTAGGTGTAGAGCTTCACAAGGCGGCGACGATTTTCACCTTCAGCTCACCCACGCCGTCGATGCCGGCGAGCAGCTCGTCGCCGGGCTTCACCGGACCGACGCCCGCCGGCGTGCCGGTGAAGATGACGTCGCCGGGCTCGAGCGTGTAGTGCTCGGAAAGGTAGGCGATCTGCTCGGGCACCGACCAGATCATGTCCGCGAGGTCGGCGCGCTGGCGTTCCTTGCCGTTCACCTTGAGCCAGATCGCGCCCTTGGACGGATGCCCGAGCTTCGCCGCCGGGGAGAGCTCGCCGCAGGGCGCCGACTCGTCGAAGTTCTTGCCGAAATCCCACGGCCGCCCGTGGTCCTTGCCCCATTGCTGCAGGTCGCGCCGCGTCATGTCGAGCCCCACCGCATAGCCGAAAACGTGCTCGTTGGCCCGCCTCGCCTCGATGCGGCGTCCGCCCTTGGCGAGCGCCACCACCAGTTCGGTCTCGTAATGGTAATTCGAGCTCTTGGCGGGGTAATGCACCTCGCCGCCGCGCGGCACCAGCGCATGCTCGGTCTTCAGGAAGAAGAACGGCTGCTCGCGGCCGTCGCCGCCCATTTCCTTCTGATGCTCGGCATAATTGCGGCCGACGCAGAAGATACGCCGCACCGGGAACAGGTCGGCAGAACCCGCGACCGGCAGTGCCGGCGCCTTCCACAGCGGAATCGTGTAACCCATGACGCTCCTCGAAAAGCGGGATTCTACGGCAGGGCTGAAGTCCGGCATGCTCGGCGATCTGCTGGGCTACCGGCTGCGGCTCGCACAGCAGAT
>JAXIOX010000125.1:0-4209 GCA_045403275.1 Burkholderiales bacterium
CGATTAGGTGATTACGTGATTAAGTGATTACGAGACGTTACCCAAATTACGGAATCACTCAATCACTCAATCACTCAATCACTCAATCACTCAATTACTCAATCACTCAATTACTCGAACACTGAAACCCCACAAGGAAACAACTATGAGAATAAACAATCCTTCCCGCGCAATCTCCCTTTGCGGCACCGAACAGCCAGATGCGCCCGGGCGCATCCTCAAGGCCGGGCCGATGTCGGTCGAGTTCGACAACGGCCAGCTGCGCTACCTCAAGGTCAGTGGCGTTGAAGTGCTGCGCGCGGTCGGCTTTCTGGTGCGCGACGAGAATTGGGGCACTTACACGCCGGCCATCAGCAATTTGGAGATCGACCAGCGCGCCGACAGTTTTTCAGTGTCCTTCCATGCAGTGTGCAAGCGCCCCGACCAGGAGATCGCCTACGACGCCAGAATCGAAGGCACCAGGGAAGGCAACCTGTCTTTCGACGGCACCGCTGTTCCCAAGACTGACTTCAAGACGGCGCGCACCGGGTTCGTAGTGCTGCATCCGCTCAAGGGTGTGGCCGGGTTGCCCGTCGAAGTCGAGCACGTAGACGGAAAGATCGTGAAGGACAAGTTCCCGGAGTTGGTGAACCCGATCCAGCCCTTTCTTAACATCCGCGCACTCACCCACGAAGTGATGCCGGGATTGAAGGCCACCGTGCGTATGGAAGGCGACACTTTCGAGATGGAGGATCACCGCAACTGGACCGACGCTTCGTTCAAGACCTACGTGCGTCCGCTGATGCTGCCCTGGCCGTACACGCTCGAGGCCGGCGAGGAGGTGAAGCAGTCGATCAAGGTCGAGCTCAGCGGTTCAGCATCCGGCGGCACCAAGGCTGCGGCAGGCAAAAGTATCGAAGTCAAACTCGGACTGGCCTCGCGCGACACGCTGCAGCCGCTCGGCCTGGGGATGCCGGCGGAGGAGATCGAACATGCGGTCAAACAGCTTGGGCTGCTGAAACTCGCGGCGCCGCGCTTCCTTGTCTGCCATTTCGATCCTCGTCAGAAGCACGGACTGAAGGAGCTGTACGGTTACAGGGTGCTGAGCGAGCAGACCGGCGCCGAGGCAGTGCTGGAAATCGTGGTCGAGAGCGTGGACGACTACAAGAATGAACTACGGCGGCTCGCGGACTTGGTGAAGCAGTCGGGGTTCAAGCTCGCGGCAATCGAGTTGGTGCCGGTCGGCGACCTGAAGTCGGTGCTGCCCGGCGGTCCGCGCCCGCCTGCGCCACCGCTGGAAGACCTCTACGCCGCGGCCCGCGCAGCCTTCCCCGGCATCAGGCTCGGCGGGGGGATGTTCTCGTTTTTCACCGAACTCAATCGCAAGCGCGTGCCCGCGCAACGGCTGGACTTCGTGCACAACACCACCTGCCCGATCGTGCACGCCGCCGACGACCGCTCAGTGATGGAAACACTGGAGGCGCTCCCCTACCAGGTGACCACCGCGCGCTCCTTCTTCGGCAAGACGCCGTATCGCATCGGCCCGAGCGGCATCGGCTGCCGCGACAATCCGCACGGCGCCACCTGGACCCCGAATCCGGAAAACGTGCGCGTGTGCCTGACCAAGCTTGAGCCGCGCCAGCGCGGACTATTCGGCGCGGCCTGGACCCTGGGTTATATCGCCACAATCTCCCGCACCGGCATCGAAGCCATTTGCATGGGGGCGCCAACCGGGCCGCTCGGCATCGTCTACCGCAAGGCGGAACACAAGCAGCCGTGGTACGACGGACTCTCCGGCCCGACCGTGTTCCCGGTGTATCACGTGATCAGCGGTCTTACCCGCGGCGCGGGGCAGAAGCTGGTCGCAGCAACCTCATCTGACAACCAGAAAGTGGAATGCCTGGCCTACCGCGGCAAGGGCGGCACCACGCTGTGGCTGGCCAACCTCACTGCCGGCGAGCAGAAGGTGCAGATCGCCGGTGCGAAGGGCACGGTTTTCGGCTCGATGCTCGACGAGGACAGTTTCGTGGGCGCGACCACCGATCCGCGCAGTTTCCAGAAATCGTGGAAGCCGATGAATGATACTTTGACGCTGAAACCGTACGCAGTGGCGATTCTGTCGATCAACGACTAGCGAAAACCAAAGCGCCTTTTCGGGCGCAACAACAAGGGAGGATCATGGACAAGTCACACCGCAGGGTACTCATGGCGTCGGCCGTCGGCTCGGCCCTCGAGTGGTACGACTTCTTCATCTACGGCACGGCGGCGGCGCTGGTCTTCGGCGACTTGTTCTTCCCCAAGCTCGACCCGACGGTCGGCACGCTTGCGGCGTTTGCAACCTTTGGCGTTGGATTTTTCGCGCGGCCATTCGGCGGCATGGTGTTCGGCCACCTCGGCGACCGGCTCGGGCGCAAGCCGGTGCTGGTCATCACGTTGATGCTGGTGGGGATCGGCACTTTCCTGATCGGCCTGTTGCCGACGTACGAGACAGCCGGCATCTGGGCGCCCGCCATGCTGGTGGCATTGCGGTTGGTTCAGGGGTTCGGCGCCGGTGCGGAATACGGCGGCGCGGTTATCCTCGCGGTCGAGCACGCCCCTGCCGGCAAGCGCGGATTCTTCGGCAGTTGGGCGGCAATCGGCGTGAATTTTGGCCTGCTGCTCGCCACCGGTGTCTTCGCACTGGTTACGCTGCTACCCAAGGACGACTTTCTGAGCTGGGGATGGCGCATACCGTTCCTGCTGAGCATGGTCCTGATCGTGTTCGGCTTCTATATCCGCGCCCGCGTATCGGAAACCCCGGTCTTCAGCGACATCGCAGCCAAAGCCAAGGCTGCGCGCTCGCCGGTGAAAGAAGCCTTTCTCCAGCACCCGCGCGAATTCCTGGTGGTGTTCGGCGCGCGTCTCGCGGAGAACGGACTGGGCTTTCTTTACCCGGTATTCACGCTGAGTTACATGACCAAGCAGCTCGGTCTTTCCCGGACCATGGTGCTTTCCGGGATCATGTGCGCGTATGCGATCTCGCTCGCCACCATTCCCTTTTTCGCCTCGCTGTCGGACCGCATCGGCCGGCGCCCGGTGTATGGCGGCGCGGCGCTTTTTTCCGCCGTGATGGCGTTTCCATTCTTCTTGATGGTGAATACCGGCTCGCCGGTACTGGTATGGATCGCACTCATTCTGGTGATCGCTATCGGTGTCGCCGGCATGTTCGGTTCGCAGGCGGCGTACTTTGCGGAACTGTTCGGCGCGCGGCTGCGCTACAGCGGTTTCGCCTCCGCGCGCGAGCTGGGCTCGCTGCTCGCGGGGGGTCCCGCACCCTTCGTCTCCGGTCTGCTGCTGTTGTGGGCGGGCGGCCAGCCCTGGGGCGTGGCCGGCTACATCATCGTGCTGTCGCTGCTCACCGCGATCGCGATCTATTTCGGTCCCGAGACTTATCGCAGCGACATTCACGCCGACAAGGGCAAGTCCTAGGCACAACTTTTGCTCTAGCGTAAAGGGTTAAAGAGTCAAAGAACCGCCTCTAAAGCGTTGACGCAAATGTCAAAGGAATCTTTGAAGAGTCAGTAAGCGCATGCGTACAATAGAACCACGAACCCGCTTGAATTCTTCGGACTCGCGTATAGAAATGGAACGTCGGAACAACTACGATGTGACCAACCAGGTCAATACCACCGACCCGGCGGCGGTCAACGGCGAAGTCAGTCGCATCTTCGTCGCTCTCTACCCGAAGGCCTCGACCCGGGTTCTCAACCGATCTTTCAAGGATCTCGTTCGGCTTCACCTTGGCGAGTATCCGGGCTACCGGGCCAGCGACACCAGCTACCATAACCTGCAGCACACGCTCGACGTTACCCTGGCAATGGCGCGGCTGATGGACGGGTACGAACGCTCACGCGACCGCGCCGACGCCCTGGGTCCCAAACTGTTCGGATTCGGCGTCGTCACGGCGTTATTTCACGATATCGGCTACCTGCGCCGCACCAGTGATATGCGGCACAGGAGTGGCGCGGAATATACGCTCAAGCACGTGACTCGCGGCGCCAAGTTTCTCGAGGAGTACCTCATCAAGCTGGGCTTGGCAAAGCTCGCCCCGGTGGCATCCCGAATCGTCCACTTTACCGGCTATGAGCGGCCGGTCAACAAGATCAGGGTGCCGAATCTCACTTTCCGCCTGCTCGGCTACATGCTGGGCACTGCGGACATCATTGCCCAGATGTCGGACCGCTGCTATCT
>JAXIOX010000120.1:0-4056 GCA_045403275.1 Burkholderiales bacterium
CAGGGGATGGACGGCCAAACTTTTGCGACAACCGCTCAGGCGACGGCACGCTGGTGCTGCCGAGCGAGTACCTCGAAGTCGTGATCGAGCGCAAGGGACGACTCCGGCGAGCATCGCTCGGCCGGACAGGCCTGCTGAAGGCGGACCTACAGGCAGGCTTTGGCCGACTCCCCGTTCGTTCTTGGAAGCAAAAGCGAGCGGGCTTACTGGCGTGGATCTTGCATGTCTCTGGTTCAACGCAATGGGCGTCTCCGTCATCGCGATTTAACAGGAGAACGCAAAGTGAATTTTCTTATATGTGCCGCGAGTCTGCTCGCGGTTTTGTCACACGACCAAGGCGTAGACAAGGACGCTGTGTGTGCGACCTGGGCGAAGAACGCGACCATCGGGGGCTCGCACGCTATGATGGGACACGCGCGCAGCATCATCCCCCTCAAGCAGAGCGACATCATCGAGCTGATGGAGCACCAGGAGCTGTTGAAGGTGGACGGCATCCCGGTACTCCTCGAGGATTATGAGACCCCGGATGGCAAGGCGTTTCTCGAGGACAGCGTGATGTACGGCTATGACTTCGTCAAGCGGACGCCGCAAGACCAGTTGCCCGAGTCGGCCGAGCAGGCGTACGAAGTGTTCCTCGGCATCTGCCGCGAGGACGATCGCGTAGTAAGCCGGTAAGACACGCACACCGGCAGCACATTTCGGGAGGGGCCGGCGCCCGTCGGCCCCTGAAGCGTTACTTCCTTGTGATCACGACTTCGAGGTACTCGCCGGGCACGACGAGCGAGCTTGATCCGGCGACGTTCAGGCCTTCGAGCAGCGCTGTAATGTCTTCGGTCAAGCTTGCCTGGCGGGCGGGATCCAGCGCCGCGTAAGCCTTGTGCGTTGGTCCGTAGAAGTTGCGGAACACCTCGATCCAGTGCGCGGCGGATCGGTAACGGAATTTGAAGTCCCGTCGCACACAGCGAATGTCGATCGCTTCCGGGCCGAACAGTTCGACGATCCTCGGCTCGGAGCCCCACAGCGCAGGGGATTTCGTGCCTGCCGGCGGCGGCACGTAGGCACCGATCACGCGAAAGAGCTGGCCGATGAAACCTTCCGGCGTCCAGTTCGCCATGCCGATGCGGCCACCACTGCGAACCACGCGCTTCAACTCGTGCGCGGCCTTGTGGTGTTCGGGCGTAAACATCGCACCGAACGTGGACAGCACCACGTCGAAGGATCCAGCGTCGAACGGCAACGCCTCGGCATCCGCCACCTTGAACTGGACCTCCAGTCCCTCGGCCTTTGCCCGCGCGGCGCCCTTCTCGAGCAGATGCGACACGTAGTCGGTCGAAGTCACATGCGCAAAACGCCGCGCTGCAGCCAAGGTGGCATTGCCATTGCCCGCGGCAACGTCCAATACCGCTTCACCGGCGCGCACGTCGACCGCCTCCGCCAGCAACTCGCCGACAATCTGGAGGGTAGTACCGATGATCGCGAAGTCGCCGCTGGCCCAGGTGGCCTGCTGGCGTTGCTTGATCGCGCTGAAATCAACATTGGCAGCAACAGCGACTGCCGCCGTTGTCGAGGTGCATGGAATGACGGCACTCAGTTCAAGACTCACGTGGATTCTCCTGATGATTGATGGAAACAAAGCTAGCCGTTGTTCTATTCATGGTCGACCAAACGTTTCATGCGATCGTTCAACATGCAGGCGTGGTCCGCCCATGCGGGTCCCTGGTGCATGCTCAGGGCGGAGAACTCGGTCGGTGCAAGCATTGGGGAGATGCTCCTTGTAAGCTGGAAACCGTGGGACCACCCAGCTGCGAATGAATTATTGAAGAGCGATTGCAAAAGATCGGATTCCAGCATGCGTGGCCCCCAGGTTGTCCTTGCAAATACCGTTGATGACTGACTGTGGCGACATTGGTCCGGGGTGGATTCAATGCACCATTGCCATCGGCGCGTCGGCCTTGACGGGCACGGCGTAGGTCAGCGGCGCGAGCGCTGCCTGGATGCGGGTCATCTGCGCTTTACTGATCAGGGCACTCAGTATCTTCTGGAAGCGCGGTTCCATCACGCCCGAGACGATGAACTGCCATCGATAGGCTTTCAGCACCGTGGCATTGATCTGCATGGCGCGTGCGTCATCGACGGCCAAGCCTGTCACGCCCAGGAAATACGCGGCGTCGGATTTGGCTTGCGCTTGCAGGATGCCGTCCACGCCACCGACCAGCGCGATGAGATCATCGACCGCGGCATCACGCGCCGCGTCCGATGTCAATTTTCCGTCCTCGCGCACCCATTCCAGCTCGTCGACGATCGCGTGTTGCGACTCTTCCTTCCAGTGGAACAGAAACACGTCTTTGAACAGGCTCGACAGGCCGTCGTCGTCGGCGATGCTCGCGCGGTAATGGGCCTGCGTGAACAACTCGATGTGGCAGGTCAGCGCCAGCACGGCCCAGGTGCTCTTTCCAAGCACGAACGATGCGACATCATTGGGCGCGACGTCGAAGCGGTATCCGGCCGGCATGCGATCGGCGGCCAGCTTTTCGATGCGACGGAACAGCTCCTGGTGTTTCAATTCCTCGTCCGTGAACCGCACGATCGCTTCGAGCGCGGTCTGGTCGCCAAGCCAGTGGTCCCGGCTGATCTCCAGCATCTTGGCGCCGATGAAGCGCTCGACCAGACCGAACATGTTGGCGTAGGTGCGCCCCTGTACCTGGCTCAGAAAGACTTTTTCCTGCGGATTCAGAAAAACCAATTCATTGATGCACGACAGGCCATCGGGCAGGAACTTCTGGCGGAAGTCGAACTCGCGACCCTGAATAACGTCGCGGTCGATGTCCCAGCGGATCCGCTTCGAGGCTTCGATGCACTTCGCGTAGCGTTGAGTATTTGAAACGGTATGGGCGGTTTGCATGTTGGTTCCTTTGTCGTTTGATGGAAATAGTTTTTTGCTGCTTTCACGGCTGCGGAATTTAGTTGCGCATACCGTTGGTGATAGTCAGCGGCGCCATTGTTCCGCGAGGGTGTCATTGACGCTTCACTATGCGTCCGGCACACTTGACCGGGTGTCCGCGATTGATCGTTCGACTTGATCGCTCGTCCACACTACTTGATCAATCCTCCACCGAACGGTCCATCCCATGAGCCGCGATATACTTTCGGACCTGTTGCGCAGCGTGCACCTGCGAGGCGCGGTGTTTTTCTACCTCAGTTTTCGCGACAAGTGGTCGGCCGAGGGGCTGGCGACAATGCAGATCGCCGGCGGGGTCATGCCCGGCTGCGAACATGTCATGGAGTACCACATGGTCGCGAAAGGCAGCGGCTGGGCCGCGGTTTCCGGTCTGCCTCCGGTGAGACTCGCCGCGGGCGACATCGTGATGTTTCCGCAGGGGGATCGTCACGTCATCTCGAGCGCCCCGGGCCTGGAACCGATTCCCGCAAACGCCGAATGGGTGTCCGCCCGTCGCAATGATCCCAAGCCGGTGCCAATTGCTTTTCACCATGGAGTCCGGGAACCGGGTGTATTGATTCCCGTAGCGGACGCCGATGCGATCCTCGTGTGTGGGTACCTTGGCTGCGACCTGCGGCCTTTCAATCCTCTGATCGCGGCGCTGCCTCGTATGCTGCATCTGCCGGCATCGCGCGCCGGCGATTGGGTTGCCCGCGTGATCGACCAGGCGGTGGATGAATCCAACAACAGACGGCCCGGCGGCGATGCCGTGCTCGAAAGACTCTCGGAGATGATGTTCGTCGATACGGCGCGCCGCTATCTCGACAGCCTGCCCGAGGATGCGACCGGATGGCTCGCGGGGCTACGCGACCGTTACGTCGGCAAGGCGCTCGCGCTCATGCACGAACGTCCCGATCACGCGTGGAGCGTCGAGGATCTCGCCCACGATGTCGGCTTGTCGCGCTCAGCACTCCATGAGCGGTTCGTGCAATACCTCGGACAGCCGCCGATGCAGTATCTTGCCAGTTGGCGCATTCAGCTCGGCGCGCGAATGTTGCGCGAATCGAATCGCAATGTCGCGACGATTGCGCTCGACGTCGGCTACGACTCCGAAGCCG
>JAXIOX010000299.1:0-5619 GCA_045403275.1 Burkholderiales bacterium
GTTCCTTGGCGTCCTTTGCGTCAGCGCTGTAGTCGCCGGCCCATGGCCGGCTATTAGGCAGGTTGCGTCAGGCGCCCCGCGGCAGCACCAGCGTTGCCTCCAGCCCGCCTTGCGGCAGGTTGCGCAGCCGCACCGCGCCGCCATGGGCCTGCGCGATGTTGCGGGCGATCGACAATCCCAGCCCGCTGCCGCCGCTCGCGCGGTTGCGCGAGCCTTCGACACGATAGAACGGATCGAATACGCGCTCGATGTCCCTTTCCGGAATGCCTGGACCGTGGTCGGCAATGGCGACGTTCACCGTCCGGCCTTCGTCGCGCACCGTGATGTCGGCGCGCTGGCCGTAGGCAAGCGCATTGTCGAGCAGGTTCTGCAGGCAGCGCTTGAGCGCCTGTGCGCGTCCCATCACCGGGCGCGGCGATTCTCCGGCAACGGTTACGGTATGGCCGACCTCCTCCGCGTCCTGCTTCAGGCTCGAGATCAGGGCGTTGAGGTCGATCGGACACACAGCTTCGCCGCCGTCGCTCAGGCCCCTCATGTAGTCCAGGGCGGACCCCACCATCTCCTGCATCGCGTCGAGATCGTGGGTAAAACGCGTCCTGAGCTCGGTGTCTTCCAGCAGTTCGGCGCGCAGCCGCATGCGCGTGATCGGCGTCTTGAGGTCGTGCGACATGGCGCCCAGCACCTTGAGCCGCGTTTCGACGTAGCGCTTCAGACGGTCCTGCATGGTGTTGAGCGCTCGCGACGCGCGCGCGAGTTCGACCGTTCCCGTTTCCGGAAGCGGCGGCCGCTCGATGTTGCGGCCGAGTTCCTCCGCCGCCCCCGCCAGCACCGACAACGGTTTGGTCAGCAGTCGCACCGCGAAAAAGAGCAGCACCAGCATGACGCCGTCCACGATCGCAAGATTGCGAAGCAGCCGGGCAAACCAGCGCGTGGTGCGCGGAGGGTTGGTGCTCTCCGCAGTGATCCAGGTCCCGTCGCCGAGTAACACGGCGGCGTGGATGCGCATCCCTGCGCGCTCCCCGAATTCACGTGCGTACCAGGAATCCGGGTTGAGGTTGACCGGCTGCGCGTCGATCACCCGGAACTGCGTGCCGGGATCGAGCGCCAGTGCCAGTGCTTCGCGCGCCGCGCGGTAGAGTTCGGTTTGCTCCTCTGCGGCGACAGAGTCGCCGCCCGCCGCCTTACCGTCAGTCAATTTGAGCGTTGCGTCGGTAATCGCGTCCATGATCCGTGGCCGCTGCGCCGGGTTCACGGCATTGAGCACGCGCACGACGTGGCCGATCCTGGCCGCCGCGCGCGATGCACCGATACGGAAAACCAGGTCGTCGCGTTCGGAGATGTGTATCGCAGTGGTAAACAGCTGGACGGCGACAAGGCCGCCCACCAGGATCAGCGCGATGCGGCCGAACAGCGAGCGCGGCAGCAGCTTCAAGATTGGCTTTCCACGCGCACGGCCAGCACGTAGCCTTTGCCGCGTACGGTCTTGATGATCGCCGGCTCCCGCGCCTCGTCTCGCAGGCGTTCGCGCAGGCGGCTCACCTGCATGTCGATGGTGCGGTCGAGCGGGTCGGCATCGCGCCCGAACGTGAAATTGGAAAGCTGGTCGCGCGACAGGACCGCGTTCGGGTTCTGCAGGAAAATCAGCAGCAGCCGGTACTCGGCGCCCGACAAGGGCACCACCACGCCGTCGGGCGCAAGTAGATTGCGTTCCCGCGTGTCCAGACGCCAGCCGGAGAAGCTGAAGCATTCCGGCACGTTGATCCCGGTGTCGGCCGGCAGCGCCTTGGCGCGGCGCAGGATGCTGCGGATGCGCGCCAGCAGTTCGCGCGGATCAAAAGGCTTGGCCAGATAATCGTCGGCACCCATTTCCAGTCCGATAATGCGGTCCACCGGATCGCCCTTCGCAGTGAGCATCAGCACCGGCACCTGCGAGCGAGCGCGCAACTGCCGGCACAACGACAGGCCGTCCTCGACCGGCAGCATCAGGTCCAGCACCACCAGGCTCGCCGGCCTGGCTGCCAGGGCCTCGCGCATGGCCGGGCCGTCCGCCACCGCCTGCGCATCGAAACCGTTCTTGCGCAAATATTCCTCCAGCAGCTTGCGGATGTCTTCGTCGTCGTCAACGATGAGTATGCGATCGCGCATGGCCGCTCTTATACCTCCTGCCGCAACGAATTGGGACGCGTTTTGTCAACTAACGTAACAGCGAATCCGACTCGGACACTTCGTTACATGGCGCGCGGCTGCCTCGCTTAGATTCCCCGTACCCCCTTCTTGCGCTCAGGCATGAACAACACCCGATTCCGGCCGTTTGCCGGCCTGTGCACGGCGACGCTGCTGGCACTTTTTGCGGCGGCACTGCCCACCTCCGCCGCCGATCCCTTCGGCACCGACAAGCTCGCGCCGTCCATCCAGGGCGTGCCCTGGAGCAGCGGCGCCGACGCCTGTTCGCGCCTGGCGTCCACCACCGGACCACTGACGCTCGATGGCGTCATCGAGCGGGCGCTTTGCAACAACCCGCAGACCCGCCAGTCCTGGACTGCCGCGCGCACCCAGGCGGCACAGGTAGGCCGCAGCCGCGCCGAATATTTGCCCGAGGTCACGATAGACGGCCAGGCCGGCGCCGGCCGCACCTGGCCCAGGGATGGGGGTACCTTCAGCCAGGACAGCGCCTCGGCTGCAGCGACCGTGAGCTATCTGCTGTTCGACTTCGGGGCGCGCGACGCCAATCTTGACAACGCCCGCCAGTTGCTCGAGGCCGCCAACTGGTCGCACAACGCCGTGCTGCAGTCGGTATTCCTCTCCGCGATCCAGTCCTACTATCAATTGTTCGCGGCCAGGGCCAATGTCGAAGCCGCGCTGGAAGCCGAGAAAGCCAGCGAGGAAAGCCTGAAGGCGGCCGAAACCCGCTACCGCGTCGGCACCGGCACCCCGGCCGACCGGCTGCAGGCGAAGACCGCGTTCTCGCAGGCCCAGCTCATTCGCACGCGCGCCGAAGGCGAGCGTCGTACCGCCGGCGGCGTGCTCGCCAACGCCATCGGCCTCGACGCCGACGCCGAAGTCGAGCTCGCGCCGCCGCGTATCCAGGCGCCGGACCCGACCACCGACGCGCGGGTTCGCGAACTGGTCGACTACGCGCGCATGCTGCGCCCCGACCTGGCCGCGGCCGAGGCCAAGGTCCAGGCCGCGCGCGCGCAAGTGCGGGCGGCGCAGGCCGCGGGCAAGCCGACCGTATCGCTCACCGGCTCCGCCGGATTGTCGGACTCGAACTCGGCAAGCCTCGCCAGCAGCGGCACGGTGGGAATCAGCGTGAGCATCCCGCTGTTCACCGGATATCGCAACACCTACGACATCCGTTCCGCCGAGATCCAGGTCGAAGCGCGCGAAGCCGACCGAGATCAGTTGCGCAACCAGGTTTCTCTGGACGTGTGGCGCGCTTACCAGGCGCTCGCGACCGAGCGCATCGCGCTTGTGAATGCCGAGGACCTGCTGCAAAGTGCGCTGGAATCCGAGAACGTTGTCCGCGGGCGCTACAAGGCCGGCGCCGGTACGCTGATCGATCTGCTCAATGCGCAGTCGGCGGCGGCCAGCGCCCGTTTCCAGTCGGTTCAGGCGCGCTACAACTGGCACCTTGCCAAGGCCGCGCTCGCCAGCGCGCTAGGCACACTGGATCTGGCGGCGCTGCCGGGCAATGCCGACACCGTGTTGATCGACACCTCGCGTTCCGCGCCCCGCAAATGAAGAAACCGCATCTGTCATTCCTGCTCAAGCTGTTCGTTGTACTGCTGCTGCTCGCCGGCGCGGGCGCCGCAATCTGGCTGTGGAAAAACAACTCAGAAATCCCGGCCGAACAGCGCTACCGCACCAGGGCGGTCGAGCGCGGCACGCTGGTGCAGAGCGTTTCCGCCAACGGCACGCTCAATCCGGTGGTGCTGGTCACCGTCGGCTCGCAGATTTCCGCACGCGTGACCAAGCTGTACGCGGACTTCAACCAGCGCGTCAAGGCCGGCCAGGTGCTCGCCGAGCTCGATCCGGCGCTGCTCATCGCGACCGAACAACAGACGCTTGCCAACCTCGCCAGCGCGCGGGCTTCGCTCAGGCTGGCGCGCGCGAACGAAGAGCGGTTTCAGCAACTGTTTGCGCAGGAATACATCTCCAGACAGGAGATGGACCAGGCAGTGCAGGCGCGCGAAGCGGCGCAGGCGCAGGTGCAGGTGTACGAAGCGCAGCACAGCAGGGATCGGGCGAACCTGCACTACACCGTGATCCGTTCGCCGGTTTCCGGCGTGGTCGTGGATCGACAGGTGGACGTCGGGCAGACGGTCGCCGCCAGCCTCCAGGCGCCGGTCCTGTTCAAGATCGCGCAGGACCTCAAGCAAATGCAGATCAACTCGGCGGTCGCGGAAGCCGACGTCGGTGCGATCCGCATCGGCCAGGAAGTGAATTTCCGCGTGGACGCGTTTTCCGACCGCGAGTTCAAGGGCAAGGTCAAGCAGATCCGGCTCAATCCCACCATCACCAGCAACGTCGTCACCTACAACGTGGTGGTATCGGTGGACAACGCGGACGAGATCCTGCTGCCGGGTATGACTGCTTATATCACCATCACCACCCAGACCAAGCAGGATGTGCTGATGGTACCCAGCGCGGCGCTGCGTTTCCGCCCGGCCGGCAAGGCAGAATCCCCGCGCCTGTCTTCCGGGACGGCGGCCGGCGCGACCCCCGGGGCGCGCAAACACACAGCAGGATCACAGGTGCACGCGCTGCGCGGCGGAAAGATCGAACCTGTCGCGATACAGGCCGGCATCACCAACGGCCGCGTCACCGAGATCGCCGGCGGAGATCTGCGTGAAGGCGACATGGTGGTCGTCGAAGATCTGACCGCGACGCCGCGCCCGCAAACCGCGCCCAGCGGCCCGCGCACGAGGTTGTTCTGATGGCGAGTCCGGTGGTGCGCATCGAGCATCTTCACAAGAGCTATGAGACCGAGGCCGGCGTCGTCCCGGTGCTCCACGACGTCAACCTCGTCCTCGAGCCCGGCGAGTTCGTCGCCATCATGGGTCCGTCGGGATCGGGCAAGTCCACGTTCATGAACATTCTCGGCTGCCTGGACCAGCCGACCCGCGGCAGGTATTTTCTCGACGGGGCCGACACCGGCCAACTCGGCAGCGACCAGCTCGCAAGGCTGCGCAACCGCACCATCGGTTTCGTATTCCAGGGATTCAACCTGCTGCCGCGCGCGCGGCTCACCGAGAACGTCGCGCTGCCGCTGGTTTACGCCGGCATGGCACGCAACGAACGCAACACCAGAGCGCGCTGGTTGCTCGAGCGCGTCGGCCTGGCGGGCCACGTGCAGTCCTTCCCCAACCAGATTTCCGGCGGGCAGCAGCAACGGGTCGCGATCGCCCGCGCGCTCGCCACCCGCCCGCGGCTGCTGCTCGCCGACGAACCCACCGGCAATCTCGACACGCACACCAGCGCCGAGATCATGAATCTGTTCACGCAGTTGAACCGCGACGAAGGCATCATCGTGGTGCTGGTCACCCACGAACGGGAAATCGCCGCCTATGCGCACAGGCTGGTGCGCTTCCGTGACGGCGTCGTGGAGCACGACGCTGC
>JAXIOX010000268.1:0-2886 GCA_045403275.1 Burkholderiales bacterium
TTGAAGACTCGCAGGTCGCGCAGGTCGGAAAATGCCGCCGATTCGTAGACCGCTTGCGGGATCGCCACCCGGTACAGTGCGTCGCCGCCGGGCGTTTCGATCGGAACCGCAAACGCAAAGTCCTCCGGCAATTCCGCAGCCGCCGCTGGAAGACAAACGACCAGCAGGAACAAAGCCTTCACCGCAGAGGACGCAAAGGACGCGGAGGAAATACAGAACGAGAAAATACGAATCGGTATTGGCACTTTCGACGATGTTTCGGCAACTTGGGTTGTCAATTTCTGCCGAGCCGATTCGTCAATCATCGGAACAGATCTGCGCGGGCGTTTCCTTTGCTCTTGTCTTTTCTTCGCGTCCTTTGCGTCCTCTGCGGTGAAAAGGTCTTGTTTGTCGTCGTTCATGCGATCGCTGCAGAACAATTTGGCAAGTTCCGGATTCATGATTCCTCCGTCTGCTTCGGCGGCAGCGGCGCGAAGTAGCCGATCACGAGCATCAGGACGCCGACGACGATGAACGACACGATGCGTTCGATCCCGCCCACTTTCGCCAGATCCACCAGAAACAGTTTAACCACGACGGCTGCCATCAGCCCGGCCCCGGAGAACCAGAGTAGGCGCAATCCCCGGCGATGCGCCCATAGCATCGCCACCAGCGCCAGCACGGTCCAGAAGATCGACAGCGATGCCTGCGCGAGGTCCGAGCGGAGCATCGCGTCCAGCTGGTACGGAATGCCGGCCCAATGATGCAGCGTGCGCAACAGCACGCCGTTGAGGAAAATGAATGCCGCGCCGCCCAGAGCCACCCGTGGCCACGATCCCGGAATCTCCCCGGCGTTGCCGATGCCGTAGCCAGGCAATCCTCTCCACCACGTGGCCAGGCAGGCAAAGACCAGCAATTGCGCGATGTCGAGCGGATTCAGCACAGGCACATAGGGTAGCGGCGCGGGGTTGCCGTCGTTGCCGAAGTTCGCGTACACCGTCCAGCCCAGCAGGAATGCGGCGAGCGGCAGCGCACCGACCCATAGATAGGCGTTCGGATAGCGCATTACAGGCCACGCGATGCCGTAGCCCTTGAGCGCCAGCGTCGCGAGCAAGCCACCTGGCACCAGCGCCCAGGCAATCAGCGGCCATACATGGCGCCCCTCGACGACATGGTCGATCTGCCAGCCCACTTCCCAAGCGCCCACCGCCGCCAGCAGCCACACACCGCTTGCGTGTAACACGGTCATGTAGTCGTTCTCGGTCTGCTCATGCCGCCGCAGAATCCGCAGATGGAACAGGAAGGCAATCGGCCATGCCATCAGGCCGAATCCGGCGAGCGGATGCTGGTGCGGATGTTCGACGACATTCATCCAGAAGATGAGCAGCATGAGCGGCATGAGCGCCAGCGCGGGAAAGCGCGCCATCCCCCATCCCCGTCCCCACAGTGCGCTGAACGCGGCGCACGTGCCGGTGACGAACAGCAGCGAGGCGTTCAGCTTTTCCTCGAAAGGCACGTGCCGATCGATCTCGTGCAGGCCGCCGAAAGTCCACCAGGCGAGGCCCCAGGCAAACACGACGATCGACAACTGCATTTCGAAATGGCCGGCCTTTTCGATGTGGCGTCCGATGGTCCAGTTGGAAAACAGTGCCGCAGCGGCGATGAATACGCACCCGAGATAGAAGCTGTTGAGGATCGGCGTGTCGCCAAAGCTGCGGCCCGCATCCACGACGAAGGCAATGCCCGCCGCGAACTGCAGCAGCAGGCCGAAGGCACGCGGCAGGCTTCTGCCCTGCTTCGCACCGACCCAATACGCAGCCGCCCCCTCGAGCGCCCAGACCGCCGACGTCCAGCGGCCGTCGAAGGCGAGCGGAATCGCCAGCGTCGCGAAAATCACGCCCAGCGCCAGGAACGCCTCGACCAGCATGCGCAGTGTTTCGGCGTGGCGGCGGTAGAGCGCCGCGGCCAGGATCAGATAGATCGCGGACGCCGCCACCGCACTCCACGCGGCTCCGTACTCGATGTCGTTTACCAGCCGGCTTTGCAGGCCAAATCCGACCAGCGGCGTGCCGAACACAATGGTGCTGTCGACGTAATGCCTGAGTTGCGGCGCCTGCCTCAACGCGAACAACACCGCGATCGCAAGGTACTGCAGGAAGAACAACAGAAGAAATGGCTCGGTGCTCTCGAACAGGTCCGGCCGGTAGAAGCGCGCGCCCCAGACGGCGCCAATGCCGAAAGTGAAGACGAATCCAAGCACGTTGAGCGGACGCCACGCCCGGTACAGCGCAATGCCCAGAACACCGGCATTTAACACGGCGTAATAGCTGAAAAGCACCACATGGCTGCCGCCCCCGGTCGATGCGAGCACCGGTGCCAGAAAGCCGCCCGACACGCCCAGCACGGCCAGCGACAATGCGTTCTGGAGCACCGCGAGTACGGCCGAAAGGACCGCGATGGCGACGAGCACGAAGAACGCCGCCTCGCCCGGGATCAGGCTGAACAGGCGAAACGCGCCGAACACCGTGAGATAGAGCAGCCCCACTCCGCCGCCCTGCATCGCCAGCGCATAGACAGGCTGGCGCTCGCGCAACCGCCAGCCGATCACCAACATTACGGCAGCGCCGAGTGCGACACCGATCAACCTCACCTCGATGGGTAGGTGCGTGTGCTCGTAGGCGTACTTCAGCAGGAACGCCACGCCGAAAAAGAGCACCACCACGCCGACCCGCACCAGCGCGTTGCCTCCGGTCAGCCACATCCAGGCGCGGTCGAAGAACCAGGGCTCGGCCGGCTGCGAGGAAACGGATTGCGCGAAGGCTGGTTCGGGTGCGGCGGATTCGACTGCCGCTTTCGCAGCGGCCGGTTGCGGGGGAACCGGAGAAATCGCTTTCCGAATCGGTTGCG
>JAXIOX010000175.1:0-3100 GCA_045403275.1 Burkholderiales bacterium
CCGGAACGGAACCGGATTACAGGACCCGCATTCGACCCCGGTGAAGTCGTCGCCAGCCTTCCGCGCCTGCCGGGGGTTTACCGCATGCTCACTGCGGCAGGGGAGGTGCTCTACGTCGGCAAGGCGCGCAATCTAAAGAAACGGGTGACTTCCTATTTCCAGAATACCGGGTCTCTGGCTCCACGGATCCAGTTCATGATGGCCAAGGTCGGCGGACTGGAAACCACCGTGACGCGCTCAGAGGCCGAGGCTTTGCTACTGGAAAATAACTTAATAAAAAGTCTAAATCCACGCTATAACATACTGTACAGAGACGATAAATCCTATCCTTATATCGTTCTGACCGGCCACCGCTTCCGCCGACTCGGCTTCCATCGCGGCACCTTGGACAAGACCCATCGCTACTTCGGCCCGTTTCCCAACGCCGGCGCAGTGCGCGAAAGCATCCAGCTGATGCAGAAAATATTCAGGCTGCGTACCTGTGAGGACACGGTGTTCGCCAACCGCTCGCGACCCTGCCTGCTTTACCAGATCAAGCGTTGTACTGGACCATGCGTGGGCCTGATCAGCGAAACCGACTATGCCGAAGACGTCAAGAGCGCGGAACTGTTCCTGCAGGGCAGGGAAGACGAGGCAATCGACCATCTGGAAGATCGCATGCACCGAGCCGCGGCGGAGCAGGCTTATGAAAAGGCGGCGGCATACCGGGACCAGATTCGTTCGCTATCCAAGGTGCGCGAAACCCAGTTCGTCACCAGCAGCCGGGGCGTGGACGCCGATATCGTCGCCCTGGCCGCAACCGGCGGGCTGATCTGCGTGAACCTGGTGATGGTCAGGGGAGGGATCCATCGCGGCGACAAGAGCTTTTTCCCGCAGAACGCGCAGGAGCGGGACGAACAATTCGCGCTTGAGGCCTTCCTGGCGCAGCACTACGTCAACCGCGAGGTGCCGCCGGCGATCATTGTCAACCGCCCGGTGGAGGCGGCGGCGCTCCAGAAACTGTTGTCCCAGCAAGCGGGAACCCGGGTACAGGTCAACGCCAACCCGACGGGCGAGCGCCGCATCTGGCTGCGCATGGCGGAAAAAAACGCGGAGTTGGCGATCGCGCAACGGCTGGCGGCCCACGCCACCCAGGAAACGCGACTCACCGCATTACAGCAGGCGCTGGGCCTTGCCGAGAATGTGCGCCGCATTGAGTGCTTCGACATCAGCCACACCATGGGCGAAGCGACCGTGGCCTCGTGCGTGGTGTACGACAACTCGGCGCTGCAGCCCGGCGAATACCGCCGCTACAACATCAATGACGTAGAACCGGGCGACGACTATGGCGCGATGCGTCAGGTACTGGACCGGCGCTATCGCAAGATCGTGGAAGGCGAGGGCAAGCTGCCCGATCTGATCCTGATCGACGGCGGCAAGGGGCAGGTGAGCACAGCTCTAGAGGTGCTCGCCGAAGTGGGCCTGAGCGATCTGCCGATGATCGGCGTCGCCAAGGGCGAAGAACGCAAGGCCGGTCTCGAGCAACTGTTTTTCCCCGACCGCAACAAACCGCTGCGGCTGGCGTCGGACCACCCGGGTTTGCACCTGATCCAGCAGATCCGCGACGAAGCGCATCGCTTTGCGATTTCCGGCCACCGCAACCGCCGCGCCAAGACGCGCAATCGCTCATCACTTGAAGAAATAGGCGGGATCGGCGCCAAGCGGAGGCAGCGGCTGTTGTCGCGTTTCGGCGGCCTGAAAGGAGTTGCTTCCGCAAGCGTGGAGGAACTTGCGCAGGTGGAAGGCATCAGCACTGAACTCGCCGAAAAAATCTACCAGCAGCTACACTGACGCCTTCATGACGATCAACCTCCCGAATCTCCTCACTTGGCTGCGCATCCTGACGATCCCGTTGCTGGTCGGCGTGTACTACATGCCGCACGACTGGATTGCCGACCACAACAAGAACCTCGCGGTCACCGCGGTTTTCACTTTTGCCGCGATCACCGACTGGCTGGATGGCTACCTCGCGCGCACGCTGAACCAGACTTCGCCTTTCGGCGCCTTTCTCGATCCGGTGGCAGACAAGTTGATGGTTACCACTGCGCTGATCATGCTGGTCTGGATCGGCCGTCTCGAGGGCTTCATCGCGGTAATCATCATCGGCCGCGAGATCGCGATCTCCGCGTTACGCGAGTGGATGGCGCGCATCGGCAAGAGCAAGAGCGTGGCGGTGTCGTTCCTGGGCAAGGTAAAAACCGTATCGCAGATGGCGGCGATCATCATGCTCCTTTACCACGACGAGTTCCTGACGCTGAGCATGCATGCGATCGGAACCATCCTCATTTACGTCGCGGCGGTGCTGACCTTGTGGTCCATGATTTACTATTTGAAAATGGCATTGCCGCAAGCGATGAAGGGCGGCTAGCTTCGGCCTTTTCCTTGACAAAAAGGCCCTGCTCCCTATAATGCCAACTCTGTTTTTCGCGGGAATAGCTCAGTGGTAGAGCACAACCTTGCCAAGGTTGGGGTCGCGAGTTCGAGCCTCGTTTCCCGCTCCAGGTTTGCCTGTGGAAAGCGGCTAGTTTTAATTCACCGGAATTAAGTCTAGCCGCTTTCTCTTTGTCGTTCTTCGGTGGACCGCGGGTTATCCTCTCAACGATTACAGCAAATGTTTGTTCAGCGCAGCTATCATGCTGCGCGCCCCCGGCGGGGTGGCAGAGTGGTCATGCAGCGGCCTGCAAAGCCGTGTACGCCGGTTCGATTCCGACTCCCGCCTCCACTCTTTTCAAGGAGTTACAGAAATATGTAGCAATCTTGGCGATTATTTGGGACAATTTGGGACAGTAACTCTCGTCCTGAGGTGTCCCAAATGGCGATGATCGAGAAGCGGGGCCCGGCGCAATACCGGGTGCGCGTTCGTCGGGCGGATGTGCCCAAACCCATCAGCAAGACCTTCGAGTCCCGCGAAGAAGCCGAGAAGTGGGCGCGGCGCATTGAATCCGAAGTAGATGCCGGTAAGCGCGTTCTGTTCCTCTCGAACGCCGAAGCGAAGTCCATGACCCTGCGCGAAGGGCTGGAGCGCTATCGCGACGAAAAGACAGTCCACAAAGCGGGCGCG
>JAXIOX010000304.1:0-2519 GCA_045403275.1 Burkholderiales bacterium
CGGCGCGTTACTACACCCCGAACGGCCGCTCGATCCAGGCCAAGGGCATAACGCCCGACATCGTGGTGGAAGAGGCGACCGTGACCGAGGGTGACGGCGCCATCAAGGTGCGCGAATCCGATCTGCAGCGCCACTTGACCAACCCGGACGGCAGCGTCATCGAGAACAAGCAACCGGCGCCGCAGCCGCAGTCGGCCGCGCCGGCGCCGGCACCCAAGGCCGCTGAGAATGCCGCCGACGACGGCCCGCCGGATATCGTGTCGAAGAACGACTACCAGCTCAATCAGGCGCTCAACCTGCTGAAGGGATTGCAGATCCTCAGCAAGAAATAAGTTTCCGTCCGGACTGGCGATCGAATTGCAAGGTCCGCGCTGGGCCGACAAAAAACTTAACCACCAAGACACCAAGGCACCAAGGAGAGCCAAAGGAAACCCCAGTAGGGTCCTTGCTTTTCTTGGTGTCTTCGTGCCCTGGTGGTGAGAAGTTGACTTCCTTAAGCTTCCACGCGGCCGCGATGGACGACAACCAGTTACTGCGTTACAGCCGCCACATCCTCCTGCCCGAGATCGGAATAGACGGGCAGGAGAAGCTGCTCGGCGCGCACGCGCTTCTGATCGGCGCCGGCGGACTGGGCGCGCCGGTCTCGCTTTACCTTGCCGCCAGCGGCGTGGGCCACATCACCATCTGCGACCACGACGCTGTGGATCTTACCAACCTGCAGCGCCAGATCGTGCATTTCACCGAATCGATCGGCAGCAAAAAAGTCGATTCCGCACGCGCCACGCTGGCCCGCATCAATCCCGAAGTCTCGATCGAGGCGATCGCCGAACGCGTCGCCGGCCTGCGGCTCGAGCAACTGGTGCAGTCCGCCGACGTGGTGATCGATGCAACCGACAATTTTGTCACCCGCCATGCGGTCAATCGCGCCTGCGTGAAGTTTGCAAAGCCACTGGTGTCCGGCGCCGGCGTGCGCTTCGACGGACAGATTGCGGTGTTCGACTTGCGCCGCCAGGACAGCCCCTGTTATCACTGCCTGTTCCCGGAGAACGGCGACGTGGAGGAAATGCGTTGCGCCGTGATGGGTGTATTCGCACCGCTGGTGGGCGTAATCGGATCCATGCAAGCGGCGGAAGCGCTGAAACTGCTGATGGGAATCGGCCGCGATCTGACCGGGCGACTGCTGCTGCTCGATGCGCTGTCGATGGAATGGCGCAGCGTCAGGCTGAAGAAGGATTCCCAGTGCACCGTGTGCGGCGGCGGCGACACCGCCCAGCGCCAGGCTCCGGAAGCCTGTGCAGCTCCGGGCAATGGGTAAAGGGCAATGGGCAATGGGCAATGGGCAATGCGAATTTGCCCCCTCACACATTGCTCATCACCCGTCACTCCTTGCGGTACTCCACCCTTGTCCGCCCATTGGCGGCGGAGACGTAGATTATTTCCTTGCTGGTGACTTCCTTGAGCTTCCACGCGGCCGCGAAACCGACCGGCATCAGGCTGGGCAGCGTGGAAGATTCGATCCTGGTATGCAGGTAGCCTTCGCGCACCGCCCAGTTGCCGCTCGCCGTGAAGTAGTAAATAAGCCTGCCGTTCTTCACTTCGAAATTGGGCCGGTTCGGCAAATAGAACGTCGGCGGGACGAGCAGACGCACCTGTCCCTGCCAATTGACCCGCCCTCCGGGCAGCAGGGTAAACTGGGTCTCGACGATCACGTCGTCCGGCGCCACATCCCGCGAACCCCATGTGCCCACCACAACTTTCGCGAACTGGTCGTCCGACGCACCGCAACCGGACAGCGCAAATCCCGCGCACATCAGGAAAAAAATTGCCGCGACGGGCCGCGCGGCGCGGTTAAGCCGGGCGCAACCGTCCATCACACGATGTTTGGCCACTGCGCCGACCAGTGTTCGGTCGGATCGCGCTTGAAACCGCTCTTCGCGAACTGGTGCCAGCGGCCCACCACGAACGCCAGCATCAGATTTGCCTGCGCGGTAGGATCCATGCCTTCGGGGATTTCCTTCTCCGAAAGCGCAAAGCGCAATGCCTGCTTGAGCGTGGTTTCGAGCCGGTCGTGCAACTGGTTGATGCGCGCCTGCAGGCGCTCGTCTTCGTTCACCAGCGCATCGCCGATCAGCACCCGCGTCATTCCGGGGTTCTTCTTGGCGAAGCCGAGCAGCATGGTCAGCACAGCCTCGATCTGCTTCAGGCCGCTTTTTTCTTCCGCGGCGATCTTGTTGACCAGCCCGAACAGGGTCTGCTCGATGAACTCGATCAGGCCCTCGAACATCTGCGCCTTGCTGGCGAAATGCCGGTACAGCGCCGCCTCGGAAACGTCCAATCGCTTGGCCAGTGCGGCGGTGGTGATTCTCTCCGCCTTGGGATCCTCGAGCATGGCCGCGAGGGTCTGCAGGATCTGGTGCTTGCGTTCTCCCGGCTTGGTCGGCATGTTGCGGTGGGGTGGCTGGGGATGAGTAAGGGAAAGGTTACCCGAACGGCCGGGAATTTAACACGATCAGCCGGCG
>JAXIOX010000231.1:0-10322 GCA_045403275.1 Burkholderiales bacterium
CTGATAAAGCGCGAGGAAGCCGCGCCCCATCGCCAGCGTGTCCTCAAGATACGGGCCGGCGACGTCGCGCTGATCATGGCGGAACCCGCCGCCGGCAAGCGCGCGGTTCTTCAGCACCCAGCGCGCGGCGGTCACCGCCCGCGCCAGGACCTGTTCATCGCCTTGCGCGGCGTAGAGCGCCGCCAGTCCCTGAATGATCCAGCCGTTCTCGCGGGCGTACAAATGATTGTCGATGGCCGGGATGCCGAGCTTGCGCCGCGCCGGATCGGACAGCGCGAAGTAGTCTTCGCTGTGCCGGCCTTTCACAAGGTCGGCGTCATGGCTGACGTAGAACGCGCCCTCTGGCGAGAGCAGAAAAGCGGTGACGTAGCGGTAAATGGCGCGCGCCGCATCGACGTAGCGGGCATCGTTCAGCGCCAGATAGGCAGCCGAATACACCCGCATGTAGTCTGCCTGAACGAACATGATTTTCTCAAAATGCGGATGCTTCCAGTCGCGGTCGGTGGAGTACTGGTAAACGCCGCCCCACACCGGGTCGATGAGGTTCAACGATCCTTCGAGCGTCTGGGTGGCCATCCTGCGCGATTGAGCGTCGCCGTCCCTGGCCTGCATCAGCGCGTACTCGACGGTGTCGCGGTCCATGAATTTCTGTTGCTGCTTCAGTCCGCCGATACTGAAATCGTGGCTGTCCAAGATCTGTTTCCTGAGCGTTTGTCGCAGACTCTCGGGAAGCAGCGGGCTGGATGCGTATTGCCTGACCGGTTCGCTGTCGCGGTATTTCACCGGGCTCGGGTCGGCGACGATCGCCTGGAGCAGTTTTCCGAAGGGACGGGGAGGGATGTAGCCGGAGCGCTTGACGATCTCCTTACCGTCAGGACCGAACACGATGGTCGCCGGCCAGCCGTAGTCCTCGTAGCGCCGAGACAGGTCGGGGCGGGCGTCCTGGTCCACCTTGACCGCGATGTAGTGCCGTGCGATCAGTTTCACCACCGCGGGATCGTGGTAGGTCTTGCGCTCCATCACGTGGCACCAGTGACACCACACCGCCTCGAGATCGAGCAGAACGAAGTGGTTCTCCGTGCGGGCGCGCTCGAACACCGAGTCCGACCAGGACTGCCAGTCGACAGCGGGAGCAGCGCAGGCGGCGGCCGCGGCCAGAAGCGATGCGGGCAGAGCCGGCAGAAGACGCAGGACGTGCATGACGGCATCCTTAATTGGCTGTTATACGGCGGCGCGCGAGCGACGGATGCGCCCGACGATCCGCCGCGGCTGCTGTAGTTGCATTTCTCGCCCAGACGACGAATACCGGCAAATGGTGATTGATCTTCAAGCCGAAATCGGTATAATCGCGGCCTTCCTTGCTTCACCGGGTCCGCATCCCGGGAGGCTTTCCGCCCGATCCGTCGGGCCAACCCACAAGGAGATGCATTGATGCGGCATTACGAGATCGTCTTCATCGTCCATCCCGATCAGAGCGAGCAGGTACCCGGGATGATCGAGCGCTACCGGCAGTTGGTCACTTCCCGCGCCGGGCGCATCCATCGCCTCGAGGACTGGGGACGCCGGCAACTTGCCTTCCCGATCCAGAAAGTCCACAAGGCGCATTACGTGCTGATGAACATCGAGTGCGATCAGGAAACCCTGACCGAGCTCGAGCATGCCTACAAGTTCAACGACGCGGTGTTGCGCCACCTGATCGTGAACATGACCCGCGCCGTGGCCCAGCCTTCACCGATGATGAGGGAAGAGAAGTCGCGCGCCCTGGTGGGCGAGAGCGCCAAGCCGGAAGCCGCGGCGGAGAAACCGGCGCCGACGGTAGCTCAGTAACGCAGTGGGTCGCAACCTGGTCGTCCTGACAGGCAAGCTGATCGAACGCAACGAACTGCGCCATACACCCGCCGGCCTGGCGGCGCTGAATTTCCGCATCGGCCATGTTTCGGAACAGGTCGAAGCGGGCAGGTCCAGGAGCGTCAACCTCGAGATCGAAGGCGTGGCGCTCGGCGAAGTGGCACAGAAATTGAGCAAAGCGGCGCAGGAAGCGGAATACCGGTTCGAAGGCTTCCTGGCGATGAGAAGCAAACTGTCCCGACTACCGGTGTTGCACGTGAACAAATTCGATTTGAATTGAGGATAGAGAGCCATGCCACGATTTGGAGGTAGCAAGGGTAAAGGCAAGGACAAGGGCAAGGGCAAGGAACGCAGCAATCGCCCTTTGTTCCGCCGCCGCAAGTTCTGCCGCTTCACTGCCGAAGGCATCAAGGAAGTGGATTACAAGGACGTCGAGATCCTGAAGGATTTCATCAACGAGAACGGCAGGATCATTCCGGCCCGCATCACCGGCACCAAGACACACTTCCAGCGCCAGTTGTCGGTTGCGATCAAGCGCGCGCGCTTCCTGGCGCTGATGCCCTACACCGACCTGCATTGAGGAGCCGGAGCCATGCAAGTCATTCTGATGGAAAAAGTGCACAACCTCGGGCAGCTCGGCGACATCGTCAAAGTAAAAGACGGCTTCGCGCGTAACTTCCTGATTCCGCAAGGCAAGGCCAAGCGCGCCACGGACAGCGCGATCGCCGAGTTCCAGAACCGCCGCGCCGAACTCGAGTTGCAGCAGGGCAAGGCGCTCGCGGAGTCGCAGGCACGCGCCGCCAGGCTCGAAGGACTGATGATCCAGATCACCCAGAACGCCGGCGTTGACGGGCGCCTGTTCGGCTCGGTGACCAACTACGACATTGCCGAGACGCTCAAGGCGCAGGGCCACGAGGTAACCAAGGCGATGGTGCGGATGCCGCAAGGGCCGCTGAAGCAGGTCGGCGACTACCCGATCACGCTGGATCTGCATGCCGATGTTACCGCGACCATCACCGTATCGGTGCTGGGAGAGACCGTCAGTTGAATCCGCGACCCTTCGTCGCAAAAAAAAGGGCTGTCAAAACAGCCCTTTTTATTTTTCCGCTTGCGCACCTCATCGCGTTACGAATAATAGTCGGCGACGGTTCGTGTTTGGCGCCACTTTTGTTCACCTACCCAAAACAACTCCGGCACAAATGGCGCAGTTCGCAACACAAAGACTGGCGGACACCCAGGTCGAGCTGATCAAGCTGCCGCCGCATTCGGTCGAGGCCGAGCAATCGGTCCTCGGTGGGCTGCTGCTCGACAACACCGCGTGGGACAGGATTGCTGACATGATCAGCGAGTCCGATTTCTACCGCGCCGACCACCGGCTCATCTATCGCAGCATCTCCAGACTGATCGAGCATTCCAGGCCCGCGGACGTCATCACCGTCGCGGAAAGCCTGGAAAGCACCAGGGAACTGGAGAACGTCGGCGGCATCGCTTATGTAGGTGCGCTGGCGCAGAACACCCCCACCGCCGCCAACATCCGCCGCTACGCGGAGATCGTCCGGGAACGCGCGGTGATGCGAAAGCTCGCCGAGGTGGGCACCGAAATTGCCGATGCCGCTTACAACCCGATGGGCAAGGAGGCCGGACAGCTTCTCGACGAGGCGGAGTCGAAAGTGTTCGCGATATCGGAGGAAGGCGCGCGCGGCCGCCAGGGATTCATGGAGATGCCGCCGCTGCTCACGCAAGTGGTCGAGCGCATCGACCTCCTGTACAACCGCGACAATCCCTCGGACGTTACCGGGGTGCCGACCGGCTTCACCGATCTCGACCGGATGACTTCCGGGCTGCAGCCGGGCGATCTGGTGATCGTGGCCGGAAGGCCGTCGATGGGCAAGACCTCGCTGGCCTTGAATATCGCGGAGCATGTGGCGCTGGAAGCGGGACTGCCGGTAGGCGTGTTTTCGATGGAAATGTCGGGCACGCAACTGGTGATGCGCATGCTCGGCAGCGTCGGCCGGCTCGACCAGCACAAGGTGCGCACCGGGCGGCTGGCGGATGAGGACTGGCGCCGGCTTACCGATGCCGTCGGCAAGCTCAACGAGGCGCCGATTCACATTGACGAAACCGCCGCGCTCAACGCACTGGAACTGCGTGCGCGTACGCGCCGCCTGCATCGCCAGTACGGCAGGCTCGGCCTGATCGTAGTGGACTACCTGCAGTTGATGTCGGCGAGCGCGCAGGGCGAGAACCGCGCCACCGAGATTTCGGAGATCTCGCGCTCGCTCAAGGCGCTGGCCAAGGAGCTGAACGTGCCGGTGGTGGCGCTGTCGCAGCTCAATCGCAGTCTCGAGCAGCGGCCCAACAAGCGGCCGGTGATGTCGGATCTGCGAGAATCGGGGGCGCTAGAACAGGACGCGGACGTGATCCTGTTCATCTACCGCGACGAAGTCTACAACCCCGACTCTCCCGAGAAGGGCAAGGCCGAGGTCATCATCAGCAAGCAGCGCAACGGCCCGATCGGAACCGTAACCCTGGTGTTCCAGGGCGAGTACACCCGCTTCGCCAATTTCGCCGATCCCGGACGCTTCTGAAATCGTCCGGCGGGACTAGCGCGTCGGCGAATCGTCTTCCGGAAAGTCCCTCTTGAATTCGCGTGCCGCGGCGGCGAGTTCCGAATCCATTTGCTCCCGGCGGTAAATTGCCATCAGCTTGATCCACGAGTCGCGGTCCTTCGGATCCTTGAGAACCTGGAACTGCAGCAGGCTGATGGCGTTCTGTATGCGTCCCAACGCGATAAACCGGTCCACGTCGGTGAACATCGAGCGGGTGTTGTCCAGGGCCTGGTCCATTTCGAACAGAACTTTGCTCGATAGCCCGAGCGACTGCGCGGAGGGGCCGCTTTCCAGTGTCAGGTCCACGTTAGTGCCGGGCTGCATCGCCCGGGTGACCGGCCCCAAGTCAAGGCCCGCCTCCGGTGGTTCGCGCTGTGCCGACGGTTCGGTCACGGTACCCGGCGGGCGTGCGCGCAGAGGCTCCGGTTCAGCATCCCGCCCGCGTATCGCGGTCGCGGCGGGCGCCTGCCTGCGACCGAGAGCAAACCCGCCGACCGCGCAGGCCACGGCTATCGTGGCGAACCCCGCCAAGTAGTACCACGGGAACGGTTCGGTTTTGATCACCGTACGGATTTCGGGCTTCGGCGCCGATGCCGGCGTCGCAGGTCGCGCCGTAGCCTCCACGGCTTTCTGCAGCGCCGCCAGCGACAGCTCCAGCCGGGCGAGCTTGCTGTCTATGCTCTCCTGTTTCAAGCGCAGTTCTTGCACGCCGGATTCGATGCTGCGTACTTTTTCCTCGAGTTCGGGCGGGACCACGCCCAGCTCGGCCCCGCACAGCGGCAGCAGGGCCCGGCATTCCTCGGGACCTGGCCTCTCGCCAAGCTCGAGGGCGCGGCGCAGCCTGACCGCGTCGCCCGGTTTGCCGACAACAGCCCGCCGCTTGACGGACTGTTTGACTGGGGTCGCGGCTTCGGCAGCGGTTCCGGCATCAGACTGCGTCGCAGCAGGTACTTGCCGCGCCGGTGGCACTGCGCTGCCGCCGCTCGCCGCCGGCTTGCCGGCGCGTTCGGACAGGCCGCGAAGCTCGGGGAAAAACAACACCGTCCCTGCCGCGACCGGCTTCTTCCTCCCATCCGGGAAAACTTGCGGATTCAGATTGACGACTTCCTGTACCAGCAGGCGCCGGTACTTTCGGCTGTTCGGAAAAATCGAGACGGCGAGGCTCTCGACCGATTCACTCGCACCGACCTTGAGCGTGAATCCCCGTGGCGGCCGTTGCGGTGATGTCCGCGCTGCCTTCGGGGCAGGCGGGATCAAAATCGTGAAATGGCGCGCGTAATAAAAAGCCCCTGGACACTGGACCCGAAGGACCAGTGCCAGGGTGGGGGAGGAAACGGAGGAGATGGTGGAAACTTCAACTGCGTCGCTCTTGGCGTTCAGCGTGAGGCGGGCGGCGCTCAGGAAAGGGGCATCGGAGCCCGGTGCGTCGCTTTCCGACCCCATGGACAGGCATTCCTGGGTGATGCGTTCTTCGGGTAGCGCCTGCAGGGCGGCCACCGCTTTGAGCGGCTCACCCTGGAGGGAGCGGACGGTGATGCGCCACAGGTCTACCGGATCGGCGAGTGCGGAAACAGGGGTGAATAATCCAGCGAAGGCCGTAATCGCCTGCCACGCCCAAAATGGTGGTGGGATCGGTCTATGCACTCGCTTTATAGCTATATATTGTAGTGTTTCAGCGCATACGCACCATATGTAGTGTCAGGGAGTCTAGTCGGTTGGCGGGTGCCCTGCAATGCCTCGCGCATCGCTGGATGCGGCGGGTGAGTCAGGACGCCGCGCGCGGCATCACAGAATTTCAGCCGCGTGGTCGGCCAGCCGCGATCTTTCGCCGCGTATCAGGGTCACGTGGCCGCTATGGGCCCAGCCCTTGAAGCGATCGACGACGTAGGTCAGTCCGGAACTGCCCTCGGTCAGATAGGGCGTGTCGATCTGGGCAATGTTTCCAATGCACACGACCTTGGTGCCGGGCCCGGCGCGGGTGATCAGCGTCTTCATCTGCTTGGGGGTGAGGTTCTGCGCCTCGTCGATAATCAGGAACTTGTTGATGAAGGTGCGTCCGCGCATGAAATTGAGCGATTTGACCTTGATGCGGGAGCGGATCAGGTCGCGGGTGGCCGCGCGCCCCCATTCGCCCGCCTCGTCGTCGGTCTTGTTGAGCACGTCGAGGTTGTCCTCCAGTGCGCCCATCCACGGCGTCATTTTTTCCTCCTCGGTGCCGGGCAGGAAGCCGATATCCTCGCCCACCGGGACGGTGACGCGGGTCATGATGATTTCCGAGTACACCTTGTCCTCGAGCGTCTGCATCAGCCCGGAGGCCAGAGTCAGCAGCGTCTTGCCGGTACCGGCCTGGCCGAGCAGGGTCACGAAATCGACCTCCGGATTCATCAGCAGATCGAGTGCGAAATTCTGCTCGCGATTGCGCGCCGTGATGCCCCACACGTTGTTTTTCTGGTGGGTGTAGTCCCTGATGGTCTGCAGGATCGCGGTCTTGCCGCTCTGCTCCTTTACCTGAGCGTAGAACGGTTTGTCGGTTTCGTGGTAGATGAATTCGTTCACCATCAAGCTTGCGCACAGCGGCCCGCGCACGCGATAGAAGGTGCGGCCTTCCTGCTGCCAGGATTCCATTTCCTTGCCGTGCTGGTCCCAGAAGTCGGCAGGCAGCTCGCGCACGCCGGTGTAGAGCAGATCGGTGTCTTCCAGCACCTTGTCGTTGAAGTAGTCCTCGGCCGCCAGTCCCAGCGCGCGCGCCTTGATGCGCATGTTGATGTCCTTGCTGACCAGGATCACCTCGCGCTTGTCGTGCCCCTCCTGGAGATGCTTGACTACGCCGATGACCTGGTTGTCCGCCTTGCCGGCGGCCAGCCGCGCCGGCAGCTCGCCGTTGATCGCCTCGATCTGCAGGAACAGACGGCCGGTCGCCTCCTTGGCGCCGGCGTTTTGCAGCGGAATGCCGGCGGAAATATCCTGCACCGCCTTGGATACGATCGCGTCGAGAAAGCGGCTGGCCTGCCGCGCGTTGCGCGCGACCTCGGACATCCCCTTCTTGTTGGAGTCCAACTCCTCCAGCGTGGCCATCGGCAGGTACACGTCGTGTTCCTGGAAGCGGAACAGACTGGTGGGATCGTGCATCAACACGTTGGTGTCGAGGACGAACAACTTGGTAAGGGGTTGCAGCTTGGTGACAAGCGTGGGACCGGGCTTTCGCTGGATCATGGTACTCCGTGAGGCGTGGGGGAATCGGGAACAGGGAATCGTGAATGGATAAGGCGCACCGTGGCGCCGCACGTGACACTATTTCCCGTTTCCCATTTCCTATTTCCGGTTTCTACTCGAGGGACTTTACGAATTCCACAACCTCCCGGGCGTGGCCGGGCACTTTCAACCCGCGCCATTCCCTGCGAACCACGCCTGCCTGATCGATGACGAAAGTGCTGCGTTCCACTCCCCGCACCTGTTTGCCATACATGTTTTTCATTTTCATGACGCCGAACAGGTTGCAGACCTTTTCGTCGGGGTCGGACAGCAGTTCAAAGGGAAAACTCATTTTGGCCTTGAAGCCCTCGTGCGACTTGATGCTGTCGCGTGAGACACCGTAAAGGGCGCAGCCGCGACGGGCGAACTCACTGTACAGGTCACGGAACTCCTGACCTTCGGTGGTGCAGCCGGGGGTGTTGTCCTTGGGATAGAAGTACAGGACCAGCGGGCCTCCCAGCGCTGCCGAGAGCTTGAACGTCCGGTTCCCGGTCGAGGTAATCTCGAAATCGGGAACCTTGAGACCCACCAGGATTGATTCCATTGCTGCAAGCTATGTTTACCGAAACCCCGCCCGAATGCAACACCAAAATAGAACCTAACCGCAGAGGCGCAAAGGCGCAGAGGAAACGCAAAGGAAAGCAAAGCAAAATTGGATGGAAAGACAAAAATACAAACGGATATTCGCGACAACGGTGATTCATCGACTCGGTGGGGCAAATCGGAACCCGCCCCGCTTTTTGACGCGCTTCGTTTGGTTTTCTCTGCGTTTCCTCTGCGCCTTTGCGCCTCTGCGGTGAAGGTTTAATTGCGGTGAAGGTTTACCTTTAGGAAACCGGCCGGCGGCCGAGGTGGCCTAGGCAGCGGTCGATCCAGTGGGCGGTGAGCTTTTCCTGCACCGAGTTCTGGACCAGCCGCGCCGCCCGCCCCGGGAAATCCACCTTGTCGAGCGGCTGGTCCTGGTTGAAGCAGGAGAACACGTAAGTGCGCTCGCCGCTGGCCGGATCGACGTGCGGCTGCAGGCACTGGGCGCAGATCTCCTTCATCATGCACTGCATCGGCGAGTTGATCGAGCCGATCGCGAAGTGATGCGGATCGAGGTGTGCGGCCAGCACGCCATGGCGCGCCGCAGCCACCGCCGCCATCATCCGGTCGGAGCCGATCGCCATGATGCGGTCCGCCGCCTTGAAGGCGATCGCCTGGGGGCCGAGTTTGCCTTGTGCATACGCGGCCATCGCCTGCACGATATTGCCCACGAAGGCACGATCGTCCGGGCGGTTCGGTTCGAATCCCGGCGCCTCCTCGCAGCACCACACCACGACGTCGGAGGCCGCTTCGATGTCAGCAATCTTGTAGCGGTCGATCAATTTCTTGTAACCGGCAAAGTACAGGACCTTCGACCCGGCTGCGCGCAGCGCCTTGCCGATCGAGAACAGCACGGCATTGCCGAGGCCGCCACCGACGAGCACCACGGTTTCGTGCGGATGAATTTCGGTGGGCGAGCCGGTCGGCCCCATCAGGATCACCGGTTCGCCGGGCTTGAGCAGCGCGCACAGATCGGACGACCCTCCCATTTCCAGCACGATGGTGGACACCAGCCCCTTGTCGCGATCCACCCAGGCTCCGGTGAGGGCGAGGCCTTCCATCGCCAGGCGGGTGCCATCGACATGCTGCGCCAGGGTCTCGAAGTTCTGCAGCCGGTAGAACTGTCCGGGGTGGAATTTCTTCGCAGCCAGCGGCGCGCGCACCACGACTTCGACGATGGTGGGCGTGAGCCGGATCACCTCGTGCACCGTTGCCCGCAATTGGTCGTTGAGCGCCGCGACGAAATCGGCATCGGTTCCGGAACCAGCCGGACGCACTTTTTCCAAAACGCGGCTGACTACGGGGTAGCCCTGCTTGGCGCCGCCCATGGCTTTGACGACGTTGCCGAAGTAGGACGGGTGCAGGTCGCCGAAGAAGCTCACGAATCGGCCGTCGGGGCGCTTCGACAGCAGCACCTGCGGAGAAGCCGGCTTGGCGCTGTTCTCGGGTTTGACCGGCACGCCGTTCTCGTCGCAGGCCTGGAAGTAACGCCCGTCGAGATGGAAGTTGCGCGCGTCCTCGCGCGCCAGCACGGTGTTGGGCTGGGTGCCTGCAGCGACCAGCACGGTGCGCGCCGGCAGCGTCAGCGTCGCGGTTTCGGAGCCGCCATCGGCGTGCGTGCGCTTGGAGGTGACGGTGAGCCCACTGGCGTTGCCGAGTTCGTCGATTTCGACCGCGACAGGCGTGAGGTTCTCGGCGAAGCGGATGCCTTCCTCGAGCGCCTTTTCGACTTCCTCGTGATTGAGCGTGTACGAGGGGCTGTCGATCAGGCGCTTGCGATAGGCGATGGTGACCCCGCCCCAGGATTGCAGCAATTCGAGGATATGTGGCTCGCGGCCCTCTGCCGCGGCTCTGGTGCGCTCGGCGCGAATGGCGCGCGCGTGGTCCAGAAACTCCTCGGCGATGCTCTTTTCTGCGGCACTCCATGAAGCGCGAACCTTTTCCTCGCCGCGCTCGGCGCACAGCGTCTCGAAGCGGCGCAGGAATTTCTCGACCTGCAGCGGGTAGTAGGCAGCCGATTCGGTTGCG